>NZ_JBHYIQ010000086.1:0-44233 GCF_042739895.1 Amycolatopsis sp. NPDC059021 | reverse complement strand
GGGGACTCTGAGTCCCTCAAGGAGGCCCCCACGGACCACCGAACCCTCAGCCGGCCTGGATTTCCGGGCGATACAGGTCGACCCAGTGATAGAGGTCGAGCGTGCGGTCGAGGCCGGCACGCACGGCGGGCTCCATCGTCGTCGCGTCCAGTTCGGACACTCGCTGGAGCCAGCCGCGGTCCACCAGGTCGAACACCTGGTGTCCCCGCTCGGTGAGCACCTCCTTGGCCTGCTGCTGCAACGCCACCGCGTAGCCGGGGTCCTGTGTGGACGGATAAGGGCTCTTCACCCTGTCCCGCACCGAATCCGGCAGGACGTGCTTGGTCGCGTGCCGCAGCAGGCTCTTTTCCCTGCCGTCGAAGGTCTTGAGCGACCATGGCGTGTTGTAGACGTATTCGACCAGCCGGTGGTCGCAGAACGGGACCCGGACCTCCAGGCCGACCGCCATCGACGCGCGGTCCTTGCGGTCGAGCAGCATCCGCACGAAGCGGGTCAGGTGCAGATGGCAGATCGTGCGCATCCGCGCTTCCTGCTCGGTCTCGCCGTCGAGGTGCTCGACCTTCCCGACGGCGGTCGCGTACTGGTCGGCGATGTACGCCGGGATATCCAGTTTCGCGGCGAGGCCGGCGTCGAGCATCTGGGTCCGCTCGCTCATCAGCGCGTTGCGGAAAGCCAGCCACGGGAACGTCCCCGAGTGCACCGCGGCTTCGTCGTGGAACCAGCGGTAGCCGCCGAACACCTCATCGGCGGACTCACCGGACAGCGCCACGGTCGATTCACCGCGAATCGCCTTGAACAGCAGGTACAGCGACATGTCGAGGTCGCCCATGCCCACCGGGATGTCCCGGGCGGTGAGCACCGCGCGGCGGATCGCGGGGTCGCTCAGCTCGGCGGGGTTGAGCATGACGTCCTGGTGCGCGGAGCCGACGAGCTTGGCGACGTCCCGGATGAACGGCGAGTCCGGGGTGTCGCGCATCTCGTCCGGCTTGAAGTTCTCCTCCTGGCCGAAGAAGTCGACCGAGAACGTCCGCAGCTGCTCGCCCTGTTCGGCCAGCCGGGCGGCGGCGAGACCGGTGACGGCACTGGAGTCGAGCCCGCCGGACAGCAGCACGCACCGCGGGACGTCGGCGACGAGCTGCCGGTTGACGATGTCGGTCATCAGCTCCCGCACGCGGGCGACCGTGGTCTCCTGGTCGTCGGTGTGCGGCTTCGCGTCGAGCTTCCAGTAGGTTCGCGTACGCACGCCCTCGCGCGAAACCGTGACGATCGTGCCCGGCTCGACCTCGCTCATGCCCTTCCACAGCGACCAGCCGGGACGCTTGGTGAAGCCCATCAGCTCACGCAGCCCGTCGAGGTCGACGACGCGCGCCGCCAGCGAGTTCGCCAGGATCGCCTTCGGCTCGGAGCCGAACAGCACCCCGTCTCGGGTGGGGTAGAAGTAGAACGGCTTGATGCCCATCCGGTCGCGGATCATCACGAGCTTGTCGTCGCGCTCGTCCCAGATCGCGAAGGCGTACATGCCGTTGAGGTGCTCGGCCACCGCGTCGCCCCACTGCAGGTAACCGTGCAGGACGACCTCGGTGTCGCTGTCGGTTTCGAAGGTGTGGCCGAGCCCGCTCAGTTCCTCGCGCAGTTCGGTGAAGTTGTAGGCCTCACCGCTGTACACCATGGCCACCGTGCCGTTCGGGGTGGCGACGCTCATCGGCTGCTTCCCGCCGGGGAGGTCGATGATCGCCAGCCGCCGATGCCCCAGCGCGACATGCGTGCGAACCCAGGTGCCGGAGTCGTCGGGACCCCGGCAGGACATGGTCTCGGTCATGGCGTCGATGTCGGCCTGGCGCCGGGTCAGGTCGGCGTCGTAGGCGACCCAGCCAGCGATACCGCACATGTGCTACCTCCTACAGTTGCTTAGCAAAGACAACTATTCGTAATGCTGTTGTAACACCACCTGGGGCTCATGTCTGCCCGATATGTCCACACCGCTGAGAGATCACTCGGTTGCTGACCGTCATGGCCGCCGTGGCGGCCGTCACCAGCCGTCAAGGACGCGTAAATGCCCACTTCCGGGGCGTCAAGGGGGCGTCAGGCGGTGTCGATTACTCAGTGCGACAGCCGCACAGTTGCGGCGTCCATTGGTCACCCGCTGGGTGACCTATTCTGAGAGGTGCCTCGTGGCCGACTTGCTCTATGCCCTTCTGCTGATCGGCATTTTCGGAGTTCTCGCGCTGACCCTGCGCGGTTTGGAGAAGCTGTGAACGGCGTGGGCGTGGCCGCCAACGTGATCGGCGGGGTGCTCGCACTGGGGTTGATCGTCTATCTCTTCATCGCGCTGATCAAGCCGGAGAAGTTCTGATGCGCTTCGTCGCATGTCGTCCCGCGGAGGAGCGGAATGAGTGACACAGCGGCCGGCTTCCTGCAAGTCGGCCTTCTTCTTGTCGCCTTGGCAGTGGTCTACAAACCACTCGGCGACTACATGGCCAGGGTCTTCTCGACCGAGAAACACCTGAAGGTCGAAAAGGGCCTCTACAAGGTGGCCCGCGTCGACCCGGACGCCGAGCAGCACTGGAAGACCTACGCCTCGGGTGTGCTCGGGTTCTCGTTCGTCGCGATCATCCTGCTGTACCTGTTGCAGCGGCTGCAGTCGATCCTGCCGTGGAACTTCGACCGGGGCGCGGTGTCGCCCGGCGTCGCGTTCAACACGGCCATCAGCTTCGTCACCAACACGAACTGGCAGTCGTACACGCCCGAGTCGACCATGGGCCACTTCGTCCAGATGGCCGGGCTCACCGTGCAGAACTTCCTGTCCGCCGCGGTCGGCCTCGCCGTCGCGATCGCGGTGACCCGCGGATTCATCCGCTCGAAGACCGACCGCATCGGCAACTTCTGGGTGGACCTGACCCGCGGCACCGTCCGGATCCTGCTGCCGATGGCGTTCGTCTTCGCGATCGTGCTGATCGGCCTCGGCGTCGTGCAGAGCCTCAAGTCCGGCATCGACGTCGTCAACCCGGACGGCAGCTCCAGCCGGATCGCGCTGGCCCCGGCCGCGAGCCAGGAGGTCATCAAGGAACTCGGCACCAACGGCGGCGGCATCTTCAACGGCAACTCCGCGCACCCGTTCGAGAACCCCAACGCGTGGACCAACCTGATCGAGATCTTCCTGATCCTGGTGATCCCGGTCGCGCTGACCCGCACGTTCGGCAAGCTCGTCGGCAAGACGAAGCAGGGCTACGTCCTGCTGAGCGTCATGGGCGCGCTGTGGGGTCTGATGCTCGTCGGGATCTGGTGCGCCGAGGCCTTCACGAAGAGCCCGGCCGCGCTGGCCGCCGGAGCGAACATGGAGGGCAAGGAGCAGCGCTTCGGGATCGGCCTGACGTCGATCTTCGCGGACACCACCACCGGGACGTCCACCGGCGCGGTCAACGGCATGCACGACAGCCTGTCCGGCGCGGGCGGCGGTGGCACGTTGCTGAACATGCTGCTCGGCGAGGTGTCGCCGGGCGGTGTCGGCACCGGTCTCTACGGCATCCTGGTGATGGCCGTCATCGCGATGTTCCTGGCCGGGCTGATGGTCGGCCGGACCCCGGAGTACCTGGGCAAGAAGCTCGGCAAGCGCGAGGTCACATGCGCGGCGATCTCCATGCTGGCGATGCCGACCGTGATGTTGCTCGGCTCGGCGATCGCCCTGCTGCTGCCCGGCACCTCGGGCGCGATGTCCAACAGCGGCCCGCACGGGCTGTCGGAGGTCCTCTACGCCTACGCGTCGGCGAGCAACAACAACGGAAGCGCTTTCGGCGGCCTCACGGTGACCAACGACTGGTTCCAGGCCTCGCTGGGCGTGTGCATGACGCTCGGCAGGTTCATCCCGATCGTCGCCGTGCTGTGCCTCGCCGGATCCCTTGCGGCACAACGGAAGGTGCCCGAGACCGCGGGCACGCTGCCCACCACGGGGCCGCTCTTCGGCACGATGCTGGCCGGCACCGTCGTCCTCGTCGCGGCCCTCACCTTCATCCCGGCGCTCGCGCTCGGGCCCATCGCGGAGGCGTTGGCATGACCACCACAACCGAAACACCCCGGCGGACCCCGGAGGAGGAGACCCAGCACCACGTCGAGAACGCGGGCCGGGTCGGGGCCGGGATCTTCAACCCGCGTCAGCTCTGGACGTCCCTGCCGGACGCGCTGCGCAAGCTGAACCCGAAACACCAGCTGCGCAACCCGGTGATGTTCGTGGTGTGGGTGGGCTCGGTGCTCGTCACCGTGTTCGCCATCACCGACCCGAGCGTGTTCACCATCCTCATCGCGATCTGGCTGTGGTTCACGGTCCTGTTCGCGAACCTCGCCGAAGCCGTGGCCGAGGGCCGTGGCAAGGCGCAGGCGGAAACGCTGCGCAAGGCCAAGAAGGAAACCGTCGCGCGGCGCCTGAACGAGGACGGCTCCGAGGAGTCAGTCCCCGGCGTGGACCTGCGCATCGGCGACCTCGTCGTAGTCGAGGCCGGACAGGTGATCCCGGGTGACGGCGACGTCGTCGAGGGCATCGCGACGGTCGACGAATCGGCCATCACCGGCGAGTCGGCCCCGGTCATCCGCGAATCGGGCGGCGACCGGTGCGCGGTCACCGGCGGCACCACGGTGCTGAGCGACCGGATCGTCGTGAAGATCACCACCAAGCCCGGTGAGTCCTTTGTGGACCGCATGATCGCCTTGGTGGAGGGCGCTTCCCGGCAGAAGACGCCGAACGAGATCGCGCTGACGATCCTGCTCTCGACGCTGACCATCATCTTCCTGCTCGCCGTCGTGGCGCTGCAGCCGATGGCGGCCTACTCGGGCAGCCAGCAGTCGGTGATCGTGCTGACCGCGTTGCTCGTCTGCCTGATCCCGACGACGATCGGCGCGCTGCTGTCGGCGATCGGCATCGCGGGCATGGACCGGCTCGTGCAGCGCAACGTGCTGGCCACCTCCGGCCGCGCGGTCGAAGCGGCCGGTGACGTCAGCACCCTGCTGCTCGACAAGACCGGCACGATCACCTTCGGCAACCGGCGCGCGACCGAGCTGATCCCGGTCGGCGAATCCACTGTGGACGATCTGGCCGCGGCGGCCCGGCTCTCCAGCCTCGCCGACGGAACGCCCGAGGGACGCAGCATCCTCGAACTCATCGAGGAACGGCACGGCCTCCCGCAGGTGGCGAACGAGGACGAGAAGCTCGGCGAGTTCGTCCCCTTCACCGCGCAGACCCGGATGAGCGGGATCACCTTCGGCGAGCGCGAGGTCCGCAAGGGCGCCACCGGTTCGGTACGTGAGTGGGTGCGCGAGCGCGGCGGCAACATGCCGGACGAGACCGAGCGCGTCGTCGACGAGATCTCCCAGCAGGGCGGGACCCCGCTGGTGGTCGCGGAGACGACGGGCGGGAAAGCGTTCGTGCGCGGCGTGATCCGGCTGTCCGACGTGGTCAAGCCGGGCATGAAGGAGCGCTTCGAAGAGCTGCGCGCGATGGGCATCAAGACGGTGATGATCACCGGCGACAACCCGCTCACCGCGAAGGCCATCGCCGAGGACGCGGGCGTCGACGACTACCTCGCCGAGGCCAAGCCCGAGGACAAGATGGCGCTCATCAAGAAGGAGCAGGAGGGCGGTCGCCTGGTCGCGATGACCGGTGACGGCACCAACGACGCTCCCGCGCTGGCGCAGTCCGACGTCGGCGTCGCGATGAACACCGGTACCTCCGCCGCGAAGGAGGCGGGGAACATGGTGGACCTCGACTCCGACCCGACGAAGCTGATCGAGATCGTGGAGATCGGCAAGCAGCTGCTGATCACCCGCGGCGCGCTGACGACGTTCAGCGTCGCCAACGACCTCGCGAAGTACTTCGCCATCCTGCCCGCGATGTTCACCGGCATCTTCGCGCAGCTGGGTGCGCTCAACATCATGCACCTGGCGACGCCGAAGTCGGCGATCCTCTCGGCGGTCATCTTCAACGCGCTCGTCATCGTCGCGCTGATCCCGCTGGCGCTGCGCGGCGTCCGCTACCGCCCGTCCACCGCGTCCGCGCTGCTGCGGCGCAACCTGCTGATCTACGGCCTCGGCGGCATCGTCACCCCGTTCCTCGGGATCTGGGTGATCGACCTGCTGGTGCGGCTCATCCCTGGAATCGGGTGAATGTGATGAAGGCTCTTCTCAAGCAGACCGGTGCCGGGCTGCGCGTCCTGATCGTGATGACCGTGCTCCTCGGCGTCATCTACCCGCTCGCGGTGTGGGCGGTGTCCCGGATCCCGGGGCTGCAGGACAACGCCGAGGGCTCGGTCGTCACGCAGAACGGCCAGGCGGTGGGTTCCTCGCTCATCGGGATCGACCCGGTGGCGAAGGACCCGGCGAACGACCCGTGGTTCCACACCCGGCCGTCGGCCACCGCGAAGGACGTGCTCGGCCCCGGCGACCCGTCGACCTCCGGCGCGTCCAACAAGGGCCCGTACAACCAGGACCTGGTGGACGCGATCACCAAGCGGAAGGACCTCATCGCCCAGCGGGAGGGGGCCAAACCCGATCAGGTGCCCGCCGACGCGGTGACCGCGGACGCCGCCGGTGTCGACCCGACGATCAGCGTCGCCTACGCGGACCTGCAGATCGCCAGGGTGGCGCGGGTGACCCGGTTGCCCGAGGCGAAGGTCCGTGAGCTGGTCGAACAGAACACCGGCGGCGCCGGGATCGGCGTTCCCGGGGTCAATGTGCTGAAGGTCAACCTGGCCGTGCAGGCCGCGGCCGGAGGGGCACACTGACAGTCGTGGACAACGACAGCACACGCCCGAAGCCGCGCCGGGGAGAACTGCGGATCTACCTCGGCGCGGCGCCGGGCGTCGGCAAGACCTTCGCGATGCTCGGCGAGGCGCGACGGCGGCTCGACCGCGGCACCGACGTCGTCATCGGGCTCGTGGAAACCCACGGCCGCAAGAAGACCGCGGAGCTGATCGAGGGACTGGACATCGTGCCGCGGCGGCGGTTCACCCACCGCGGACACGAGTTCACCGAGATGGACATCGACGCGCTGCTGGCGCGCAAACCCGAGGTCGCCGTCGTCGACGAGCTCGCGCACACCAACGTGCCCGGTTCGCGCAACGAGAAGCGCTGGCAGGACATCGAAGAACTGCTCGAAGCGGGGATCGACGTGCTGTCCACGGTCAACGTGCAGCATCTGCAGAGCCTCAACGACGTCGTCCAGCGCATCACCGGCGTGCCCCAGCAGGAAACCGTGCCGGACGAGGTGGTGCGGCGCGCCGAGCAGCTCGAACTGGTCGACATCACACCCGAAGCGCTGCGACGTCGTCTCGCGCACGGGAACATCTACTCGGCCGAGCGGATCGACGCCGCGCTCGGCAACTACTTCCGGCCGGGCAACCTCACCGCGCTGCGCGAGCTGGCCCTGCTGTGGGTCGCCGACCAGGTCGACGTCGCGCTCCAGCGGTACCGCGCCGAGCAGCGGATCACCGACACCTGGGAAACCCGCGAACGGGTCGTCGTGTCGATCACCGGCGGCCCGGAGAGCGAGACGCTGATCCGGCGCGCGAGCCGGATCGCCACCCGCGCCGGCGCCGAGCTGCAGGTCGTGCACATCCTGCGCGGGGACGGGCTGCGCGGGATCAGCCCGACCGCGATGGCCCGCTGCCGCAAGCTGACCGAGGAGGTCGGCGCCACCTTCCACACCGTCGTCGGCGACGACGTGCCGGACGCGCTGCTCGACTTCGCGCGCGGCGTCAACGCCACGCAGCTCGTGATCGGCACGTCCCGGCGATCGCGGGTGGCGCGGCTGTTCGACGAGGGCATCGGCGCCGCCGTGGTCCGCGACTCCGGGCCGATCGACGTGCACATGGTGACGCACGAGGAAGCGGGCGGGAAACTGCCCGCGCGGCTGGGCAAGAGCCCGCTCAGGCCGACCCGCCGCGTCATGGGCTGGGTGCTTTCGGTGCTCCTGCCCGCGTTCGTGACGTTCACCGGCGTCCAGTTCGAACAGGCGCTGGAGTATCCGACGAATGTGATGGACTACGTGCTCGCCACGGTCGTCGTCGCGCTGGTGGGCGGGCTCGGCCCGGCGCTCGTCGCCGCGGTGCTCGGTGCCGGTCTGCTCAACTTCTTCTTCACCCCGCCGCTGTACACGCTCAACGTGCACACGCCGGAAAACGTGGTGACGCTCATTTCGATGATGGTCGTCGCGGTGCTGGTCGCGATTGTCGTCGACTCGGCCGCGCGCCGGGCCACGCAGGCGGCGCAGGCGAGGACCGAGGCGTCGCTGCTCGCCTCCTACGCGCGCACCGTGATGACGCACGCGAACCCGATCGAGCGACTGCTGGAGAAGGTGAAGGAGAACTTCGGCCTGACCTCGGTGACCCTGCTGGAGAAGCAGAAGGGGGAGTGGACGAAGATCGCGTGCTCGGGCGGCGATCCGTGCAAGGACCCCGACGACGCCGACATCGACATCGCGGTCACCGCGGACGTGCACCTGACGCTGGTCGGCCGGGTGCTGCCCGCCTCGGACCGCCGGGTGCTGGAGGCCGTGGCGGGGCAGTCGCTGCTCGCGCTGCGCCAGCAGCGGACGGCGGCCGCGGCGGCCAAGGCCGAGCGCAAGGCGGCCGCGACCGAACTGCGCACGACGTTGCTCTCGGCGGTCGGGCACGACCTGCGGACGCCGCTCACCTCGATCAAGGCGTCGATCGGCAGCCTGCGCGCGCCGGATCTGTCACTGTCCGAAGAGGACAACGCGGAACTGCTGGAGACCATCGAGGAGTCGGCCGACCGGCTGGCCGGGCTGATCGACAACCTGCTCGACTCGTCCCGGCTCGCCACCGGCGCGGTACGCCCGCACCTGCGGCCGGTCGGCTTCGACGAGGTCGTCAGCCACGCGCTGACCAATGTGGACGGTTCGGGCTCGGTGGTCGTCGCGGTCGACGACGCGCGGCTGCCGTCCGTGCTCGCCGACCCGGGGTTGCTGGAACGGGTGGTGGCGAACGTGCTCGACAACGCGCTGCGGCACGGCGCGAATCCCGCCGGGGAACCGGTCGCGGCCAGGGCCAGCGCGCATTCCGATCACGTCGAGCTGCGCATCGTCGACCACGGCCGCGGGCTGCGGAAGGGGACCGCCGAGTCCGCGTTCGCGCCGTTCCAGCGGCTCGGCGGCGACCGCGATTCCACGCCGGGCGTGGGGCTGGGGCTGTCCGTGGCGAAGGGGTTCACCGAGGCGATGGGCGGCACGATCCGCGCCGAGGACACCCCGGGCGGCGGGCTGACCGTGATCATTTCCCTGCCCGCCTACCGCGGACAGGATCCGGAGAAGGACCTCCTCGCACGCGATCAGGAGCTCGAGGACGACGACAGGGAGACGGTGCGATGAGCCCCGACAACGCGACGGTGCTGGTTGTCGACGACGAACCGCAGATCGTGCGGGCTCTGCGGATCAACCTGTCCGCGCGCGGCTACAAGGTGATCACCGCGCACGACGGCACCGCCGCGCTCAAGGCGGTCGCCGAGACGAAACCGGACGTCGTCGTGCTGGACCTCGGCCTGCCGGATCTGGACGGCACCGAGGTGATCGCCGGGCTGCGCGGCTGGACGACGGTGCCCATCATCGTGCTGTCCGCGCGTTCCGACTCGGCCGACAAGGTGCACGCGCTGGACGCGGGCGCCGACGACTACGTCACCAAGCCGTTCGGGATGGACGAACTGCTCGCGCGGCTGCGCGCCGCCGTCCGTCGTTCCGCGGTGTCCGGTGTGGACGGTGTGGAAGCGGTGGTGGACACCGGTTCCTTCACCATCGACCTCGCGGCGAAGAAGGTGCGGCGCGAGGGCAAGGAGGTCCACCTCACCAAGACGGAGTGGGGTGTGCTGGAGCTGCTGGTGCGCAACCGCGGGCGGCTGGTGGCGCAGAAGCAGCTGCTGCACGAGGTGTGGGGCCCGTCGTACGAGACGGAATCGCACTACCTGCGCGTCTACCTCGCACAGCTGCGGCGCAAGCTGGAGCCGGAACCCTCGCGCCCGCGCCACCTGCTCACCGAACCGGGCATGGGCTACCGCTTCGAGGTCTGAGCCGTGCACGTGCCTCTGAAGGCCACCATGAGGGACTTGAACGCCCTCAAGGTGGCCTTCAGAGGCTTTCGCGGGTCAGCGGTGCGACGGTGTGGTGTCCATTGTGGACGTGTCGGTGGCGGTCGGGGAGCCCGCCGTGCTGGAGCTGCCGCTCGACTTGGTGGTCGACGTGGTCGGCGGGGTGCTCGGCGGGGTACTGGGGCTACCCGACGTCGGGCCGGTCGTGGTCGGGTTGGTCGAGCTCGGCGGTTCGTCGCTGCGGCTGGTCGGTGTTCCGCCGCCCGGCGTCGTGTGGCCGGGGTTGCCCGGCTGCGGCTGACCCGGCTGGGGCTGTCCGGGCTGCGGCGGGGCGGGCGGGACGACCACGGTGGTGGTCTCGTGGCCGTCCGCGCCACGGGAGACCACGGTGGTGGGGGCGCTGGACGACGGCGAGCTGCCGGGCACCGGTTCCCCGGTGACGGTCATCGGCGCGCCCGGCACGGGCGAACCGGACACGACCTGGATACCGGCTGGCGAGGTGCCCTGGCCGGGGCCGCCGGTACCGCCGGCGGTCGGGGTGCCGGAACCGGCGAACTGCGCGACCGCGGCGAACGCGGTCGCGACGACCAGGCCGCTGACGCCCAGGACGACGTAGCCGGTGCGGCCGGCAAGCCCATGCGCTCCGGCCGGTGGGGCGACGGAGACGCGTGAGCTCGGATCAGACCCGTCGGGGCGGGACATACAGGCTCCTCGGGACGCTGGGGACGTACGGACTCTCGGGAAGAACAAAGCAATTGGCTGGTTCGGGCGCTAGGCCCGGAAGGCGGGACCCGGCGGGGAGGTTATCACCGCCGATGCCCGGTTCGGGGCGGAGACGAACGAGGACGCTCACCGTCCGGAGTCGCGGCGATGGGGGAGGATGGCCCCCGTGAGTGCAGAAGTCAGGCTGACAGCGTGGGTGCACGGACGCGTGCAGGGTGTCGGTTTCCGCTGGTGGACCCGGAGCCGCGCGCTCGAACTCGGACTCGCCGGAAGCGCGCGGAATCTTCCGGATGGGCGTGTCGAGGTGGTAGCGGAGGGTGTTCGGGACCACTGTGAGCGGCTTTTGGTCGCCCTGCGGTCCGGGGAATCACCCGGAAGTGTGGACCACGTCGTCGAGCGGTGGTCGGACGCGAAAGGTGGCCTCACCGGCTTCGTCGAGCGATAGCAAAGGTCCCTTGCTCTCCCCGGTGCACGGAGTGACAGGTGTGACGGAGGGGGTTGCTGTGGTGGCCGGGGTTGTGCTAAGGCACGCCGGAGGGGGCCGGGTCCCACGGGGGCCGGAGGCCGCCAGGTAACCTGGCCGGATCGAACAGCCAGTTTCCCGCGGCCGGAGGGTCGGCACCCAGTGCACCTGAAAAGCTTGACGCTCAAGGGCTTCAAGTCCTTCGCCTCGGCCACCACGCTGCGCTTCGAGCCGGGCATCACCTGCGTGGTGGGCCCCAACGGCTCAGGCAAGTCGAACGTGCTCGACGCGCTGCGCTGGGTGATGGGCACGCAGGGCGCGAAGGACCTGCGCGGCGGCAAGATGGAGGACGTCATCTTCGCCGGGACCGCGGGCCGCGCCCCGCTGGGCCGTGCCGAGGTCACGCTCACCATCGACAACACCGACGGCGCGCTGCCCATCGAGTACACCGAGGTCTCGATCACGCGCCGGATGTTCCGTGACGGCGCCAGCGAGTACGAGATCAACGGCGATCGCTGCCGTCTGATGGACGTCCAGGAACTCCTCTCCGACTCCGGTATCGGCCGCGAGATGCACGTCATCGTCGGGCAGGGCCAGCTGTCGGCGATCCTGGAGTCCAAGCCCGAGGAGCGCCGCGCCTTCATCGAAGAGGCCGCCGGCGTCCTCAAGCACCGCAAGCGCAAGGAACAGACCCTGCGCAAGCTCGCGAACATGCAGGGCAACCTCGACCGCCTCGGCGACCTCACCACCGAGCTGCGCCGTCAGCTCAAACCGCTGGGCAAGCAGGCCGAGATCGCCCGCCGCGCGCAGGCCGTGCAGTCCGAGCTGCGGGACGCGCGGCTGCGGCTGCTCGCCCACGACCTGGTCACCCAGCGCGACGCCATCGCCAGGGAAGAGGCCGACGAGCGCGTCGCGCGCCAGCGTCGCGGCGAGGTCGAGCAGGCGCTGGAAGTCGTCGCCGCCGAGGAGGCCGAGCTGGAGTCCTCGCTCGCCGAGGACGCGCCGAAGCTGACTGCCGCGCAGGAGACCTGGTACAAGCTGTCCGCGCTGGCCGAGCGGCTGCGCGGCACCGTCCGGCTCGCCGTCGAGCGGCAGCGGCACCTCTCGGCCGACGTCGAGGCGCAGACCGGTGGCCGCGACCCGGAGGAACTGCTCGAAGAGGCCGAACGCGTCGCCGAGCAGGAGCAGGAGCTGAACGAGGCCGTCATGGAGGCCCGTGAGCTGCTGGCGGAGACCGTCCTGCGGCGCGAGGACCTCGAACAGCGGGTCCAGGCGGCCGAACGTGCGCACTGGGCCGCCGTCCGCGCGATCGCCGACCGCCGCGAGGGGCTGGCGAAGCTCACCGGCCAGGTCGAGGCGTTGCGCAGCAAGAACGGCGCCACCTCCGACGAGATCGACCGGCTCACCGTGTCGCTCGACGAGGCCGCCGAGCGTGCCGAGATCGCCCGCGAGGAACTCGAAGAGGCCAAGGCAGAGGGCGGCGTCGAGGAATCCGACGACGCCGATCTGCAGCAGCGGCACGACTACGCGGTCGAGGCGAACAACGCCGCCAAGGCCCGCGTCGAGGAGCTGGTCAAGGCCGAACGCGCCACCGAGCGCGAGATCGCGTCCGAGAAGGCGCGGGTCGACGCGCTGTCGATGGGGCTCAAACGCAAGGACGGCGCGGGCGCGCTGCTCGGTGCGTCGCACGAACTGCCCGGTCTGCTCGGTTCGGTCGCGGCGCTGCTGACGGTCGAGCCCGGCCACGAGGTCGCGCTGGCCGCCGCGCTGGGCCCGGTGGCCGACGCGGTCGCCGTCGCCGGGGGAGAAGAAGCCCTCGCCGCGCTGAAGTACTTGAAGGACAACGACTCCGGCCGTGCCGGGCTGGTGCTCGGCGCCCCTGAGTCCACTGTGGACACGGCGGGCTGGCCGTATCTCCCCGAGGGTGCCCGCTGGGCCCGCGAGGTCGTCACCGCCCCGCCGCAGCTGCGTCCCGCGGTCGAGCAGGCGCTGGAAAAGGTCGCGCTGGTCGGCACGCTCGACGCGGCGCGGAGCCTGGTCGCCGCGCATCCGGACGTCCGCGCGGTCACCGCCGATGGCGACGTCTTCGGCGCGCGCTGGGCGGCCGGTGGTGGCACGCGCGCCGAGAGCGTCATCGAGGTGCAGGCCGCCGTCGACGAAGCGGCGGAACGCCTGAAGGCCGCCGAGGAGACGCTGGAGCGCACCGCCGCCGCGCTGGAAGGCGCCCGCGCCGAGCAGCAGGCGCGCCGCGAAGAGGTCGGCCAGGCCAAGGACGCGCTGGGCGAGGCCAAGGTGCGCAAGGCCCGCTCGTCGGAGCGGCTCAACCGGCTGCAGCAGGCGGCCAGGGTCACCGAGGCCGAGGTCGAACGGCTGCGCGCGCAGCGGACGAAGGTCGAGCAGAGCCGCGAGCAGGCGCTGGAACAGCTGGCCGAGCTGGAGGAGCGCCTCGCCGCGGTCTCCGACCAGCCCGTCGTCGAGGACCCGGACACCGCCGAGCGCGACGAGGCCGCCGAGCAGCTCACCGCCGTCCGGCAGGAGGAAATGGAGGCGCGGCTCGCGCTGCGCACCTCCGAGGAACGTGCCCGCGGCATCGCGGGCAAGGCGGAATCCTTGCGCCGCGCGGCTTTCGCCGAGCAACAGGCCCGCGAACGCGCCGCGAAGGCGAAGGCGGCCCGGCAGCGCGGCGCCGAGATCGCGAACGCCGTCGTCAACGCCGGGGAGATCGCGCTGGAGCGCATCGAACACTCCGTGCAGCGCGCGGCGGCCGAGCGCGACGAGGCCCAGGCCCAGCGGCAGACCCGCGAAACAGCGCTGACCGCCGTCCGCGGCAAGGTCCGCGAACTGTCCGGCGAGCTGGAGAAGCTGACCGATGCCGTGCACCGCGACGAGGTGCTCCGCGCCGAGCAGCGGTTGCGGCTCGAACAGCTGGAAGGCAAGATTGCCGACGACTTCGGGATCGGCCTGACGGATCTGGTCGCCGAGTACGGCCCGGACGTCCCGGTGCCGCCGAGCGCCGGTGAGGTCGCCGAGTACGAGGCGGCGAAGGAACGCGGCGAGGACGTCACCCCGCCGCCCCCGATGCCGTTCGACCGCGACACCCAGGCCCGCCGCGCCAAGCGTGCGGAGAAGGACCTTTCCTTGCTGGGCAAGGTGAATCCGCTCGCGCTGGAGGAGTTCGCGGCGCTGGAGGAGCGCTACAAGTTCCTCTCCACGCAGCTGGAGGACCTCAAGGACACCCGCAAGGATCTCGAAGAGGTCATCAAGCAGGTCGACGAGAAGATCCTCGAGGTCTTCGCCTCCGCCTACGCCGATGTCGCGCGCGAGTTCGAGACGGTGTTCGGCGTGCTGTTCCCCGGCGGCGAGGGCCGGATGGTGCTCACCGAGCCGGACGACCTGCTCTCCACCGGCGTCGACGTCGAGGCCCGGCCGCCGGGCAAGAAGGTCAAGCGGCTGTCGCTGCTTTCGGGTGGCGAGAAGTCGCTCGTCGCGGTCGGCATGCTGGTGGCGATCTTCCGCGCCCGGCCTTCACCGTTCTACGTGATGGACGAGGTCGAGGCCGCGCTGGACGACACCAACATGCGGCGGCTGATCGGCCTGCTGGAGCAGCTACGCGACTCCTCGCAGCTGATCATCATCACGCACCAGAAGCCGACCATGGAGATCGCCGACGCGCTCTACGGGGTGAGCATGCAGGGCGACGGCATCACCAAGGTCATCTCGCAGCGCCTGCGCGTCTCCGAAGAGGAACCCGTCCCCGCGAGCTGAAGGGGACTTTCGTCTCGTAAGACGTACTGAAGGGGACTTTCGTCGCATGCGATGCGAGGAAAGTCCCCTTCAGCTCACTTCACTTCGCGGCCCAGAAGGCGTAGTCGGCGGAATAGCGGACGGCGGTCTGTGCGCCGGTCGTGCAGGCCCCCGCCGGAGCCACCCCGCCCCGGGTGTTCAGGCGCTGCACGTAGGTGACCTTGCCGAAGACGCCGTCGCCGAGGTTCTGGTTCGCCTTGAGCAGCAGTTCCGGCACCGCGCCGGGATGCTGGACGGCGGCACCCGGCACCGCCGCCGCGCCGACCGTGCTCCCGTCCACAGTGGACGTCCACACCGGACCCTTGCTGTGCAGTGCCACCGCGCGGCCATGCGAGAACAGCGTCGCCGCGGGCTGGATCAGCGACCACGCCCCATTCGCGCACCCGTAGATCTGGACACCCTCGCCGCGGTAGGTGGCGACACGCTTGTTGCCGTCCGGCACCGCGATCGCGGACGGCACCCGGTGCCCGGTTTCCGCCGTGGTGTCGGAAGAACTCGCATATGCCGCGGTTCCGCCGGCCAGCACCAGTGTTCCGGTCGCGAGCGCGACCATGATCCGCTTCTTCATGATTCCCCTTGTCTTCTCTCCCACCCGCCGTTCCCCCGGCAGGCACCCACCTCTCACACGGGCGCCCGCCGGGAACGGTTCAGGCGGTGACGGGGAACACACGAACGGCCTAGGCCGCCACCTCTTCCTTCGGCGGCTCGGTGTCGAGGGTGTTCGGGTCCGGGGTGCGGTGGCGCAGCGCCATCAGCCCGCCGACGACCAGCGTGATCACCACGCCCAGCAGCGTGTACCAGAACGTCGCGAGCGCGACCAGCGACTTCGTGTTGGCGCCGAACTGGATGTGGATCGCCGCGGTGGCCTTGTCGAACTTGACGAACAGGATGATGAACGCCATCCCGAGCACCGACGCGGCGAACGCCACGATCGCGTCCACCTGCCTGGCTCGTTTGATCAGCAGGCCGAGGAAGAACGAGCCGAGCAGCGCGCCATAGGTGTAGCCGACGATGCCGAGGCCCTGCTGGATCACCGGGTCCTTGGAGTCGGTGAACAGCGAGGCGAACGCGGCGAAGACGACCGCCCAGATGAGTGTCCACATGCGACCGTGCCGGAGCAGTTTCGAGTCCTCGACGTTCCGCTTCGTGAAGCGCTGGTAGAGGTCGGCGATGGTGGACGTCGAGAGCGCGTTGAGCGCCGAGGCGAGCGCGCCCATGGTGGAGGCGAGGATGCCCGCGATGAGCAGCCCGGCCAGCCCGACCGGCAGATCGTTGACGATGAAGTTCGGGAACACGTCGTCCGGGGCGCCCTTGCCCGCCGCGATGTTCACCGCCGTGGCGCCGGTCTTCCCGCCGGTGTAGACCCACAGCATCGCGCCCACCACGAGGAACAACCCGAACTGGATGAACACCACGATCGACGAGCCGATCAGCGCGCGCTGGCTGTCGCGCAGGTTCCGGCAGGACAGCAGCCTGCCGACGATGAGCTGGTCGGCGCCGTGCGAGGCCATGGACAGGAACGCGCCGCCGATCACCGCGCACACGAACGCGTACGGCTGGGTGAGCAGGTTCGAGGTGAAGTCGGTGAACTTGAACCGGCCCTGATCCGCCGCGATGGTGGTCCAGCCGTCGGGCAGCTTCGTGGCCAGGAAGATGATCGCGCCGATCGCGCCGAGGATGTAGAGCGACCACTGGATGACGTCGACCCAGATCACCGACTTGATCCCGCCGACGAACGCGTAGACCACGGTCAGCGCGGTCAGCAGCACGACGATGTGCCAGTACGCGGTGTGGATGCCGTAGTGGTCGAGGATCACCTTGATCGGGATCGCCCCGGCGAACAGCCGCAGGCCCTCCGCGAGCAGCCGGGTGACCACGAACGTCACCGACGCCGTGCCCTGCAGGCCCCGGCCGAACCGCTTGCCGAGGAACTCGTACGCGCTGACGTAGTTGCCCTTGAAGTACTTCGGCAGCAACACGAACGCCGCGATGGTGCGGCCCACGATGTAGCCGAACGCGACCTGCAGGAACAGGAACGCACTGCCGAAGACGAGGCCGGGCGTGGAAATCACGGTCAGCGTGGACGTCTCGGTCGCCACCACCGAGAGCGTCACCGCCCACCACGGCATGCTGCGTTCACCGACGAAGTAGTCGTTGGCGGACTTCTGTCTCCGGCCCACCAGGACGCCGATGATCGGCATCGCGGCCAGATAGGCGACCACGATCGCCAGGTCGACGGGATTCATGGATTCTCCCTACCGTTGTGCGGCCTTCTCCGCTACCCGCATCCGGGTTACGGCGCCCCCCAGTGGGGCGGGAAGGTTCAGGGGGCAGGCGCCCGGCGTCAGCGCGCCGAGCAGCCGGGGGCCGCGCGCGCCGGTCGCGGACGGGACGCTGGCGGGCACCCCGCACCAGCCGAGCCAGCCCAGCAGCGCGGTCAGGTAGGCCTCCTTGCCCGCGCCGGGCAGGCCGAGGTCGTCGCTCGTCTTCAGGCCCGTCCCGGGCAGGTTCCTGGCGAGCGCGGCCATCAGCGCAGGGTTGGCCGCGCCGCCGCCGGACACGATCACCGTGCCGACGCGGTGCCGCCGGCATTCCGTGGCGACGGTGGTGGCGGTGAACTCGGTGAGCGTCGCGAGGAGGTCTTCGGCGGACAGCGGCGGCAGGCCGGTCAGCGCGGCGTCGAGGTATCCGGCGTGGAAGTACTCCTTGCCGGTGGATTTCGGTGGTGGCGCGGTGAAGTACGGGTCGGCGAGCAGCCGCGCGAGCAGCTCCGCGTGTACCGAGCCGCGCAGCGCGAACCGGCCGTCGACGTCGCTGCTCTGCGCACCGCCGGTGACCCGCGTCGCCGCGACGTCGAGCAGCGCGTTGGCCGGTCCGGTGTCGTAGGCGAGCACCTGACCGCCGGTGCGGACGACGGTGATGTTCGCGATCCCGCCGAGGTTGAGCGCGGCGACGGGACGGCCGGTCTCCTCGGCGAGCCCGGCCAGCCACAAGGCGTCGAGCGTGCTGGCCAGTGGGGCTCCTTGCCCGCCCGCGGCGATGTCGCGCACGCGGAGGTCGGCGATCACCGGCAGCCCGGTGCGCTCGGCGATCCACGCGGGCTGCCCGAGCTGGAGCGTGCCGCGGGCCGTGCCGTTCTCCACCCAGTGGAAGACGGTTTGGCCGAGCGAGGCGATCAGATCGGTGTAGCCGCCGGCGAGTTCGCGGACACCGCGGGCGGCCGCCTCGGCGAAGGCCTGGCCGACCTGGGTGTCGAGGCGGGTGAGCTGTTCGGCGCTGCACGGGTTCGGCGGCAGCGCGCCGAGCAGGCCCGCGCGGACGGGTTCGGGATAGGGGACGTCGAGCTCCCCGAGTGGGGTGAGCACCACGGTGCCGCCCTCGGCGTGGAGGTCGGCCGCCGCGACGTCGATGCCGTCGACCGAGGTGCCGGAGATCAGTCCGATCACGCGCAGTCCGTGGCTCGAGTGGGAGGTCATCCGAGTGGTCTAGTCCAGGTGAGCGAGGTGACGCAAGACATACGGTGAAGACTTCGCCTAATCGGAAAGCGCATTGTTATCCATTGGCCGCGCATGGGGTGTGTCCGGTGGCCACCGGACGCGGATGCGAGGATGACGCCGTGGACACCCCCTGGTTCTGGATCGTCGTCGTCGCTGTCGTCGTGCTGGTCGCCATCCTGGTCACCGGCCTGCTCATCGCGCGCAAGCGACGCATCAGCCTGGACGCCGCCCGCGACGCGGAACTCGAGCGGAAGCCGCGCGGCGGTGGCTACACCGCCAGCGGCGGGATCGCGCTGGCGCCGGGCGGAACGGCCGAGGCCGAGGAGAAGGCGGAACCCGCCGAGGAGCCCGTCGAGCACCCGGTCGAGGACCGGCCCGAGGTCGACGGTCAGCCCGCGGTGGGGGACGACGCCGCCGTGCCCCGGGACTCCGACCAGCGCACGATGCGTGACGTCAAACTCCCCGAGCCCGAGACGGCCGAACCCGAGGCCGCAGAGGTGCCCCGGGAGGAGATCGCCCCGGCGTCCGGCAGGCTGGAGCGGCTGCGCGGGCGGCTGGCGAAGTCCCGCTCGATGTTCGGCCAGAGCCTGCTCGGCCTGCTCGGCGCCGGTGACCTGGACGAGGATTCCTGGCAGGACGTCGAGGACACGCTGCTGGTGGCGGACCTCGGCGCGGCCACCACGACCCACATCGTCGAGCGGCTGCGCGACGAGCTGGCGCGGCGCACGGTCCGGACGTCGGACGAGGCGCGGGCGGTGCTGCACGAGGTGCTCACCGCCGAGCTGTCCACCGACGGGCATCGCGCGGTGCGGGCGCTCCCGCACACCGTCGACGGCACCAAGCAGCCGGCGGTCGTGCTGGTCGCGGGCGTGAACGGCACCGGCAAGACCACCACCACCGGCAAGCTCGCGCGGGTGCTCGTCGCGCAGGGCAGCAGTGTCGTGCTGGGCGCGGCGGACACGTTCCGCGCGGCGGCGGCCGATCAGCTCCAGACGTGGGCCGAGCGGGTCGGCGCGGAGGTCGTGCGCGGCAAGGAGGGTGCGGACCCGGCGGCGGTCGCGTTCGACGCGGTCAAGCGCGGGATCGACGCCGGTGTCGACGCGGTGCTCGTCGACACCGCCGGGCGGCTGCACACCAAGACCGGCCTGATGGACGAGCTGGGCAAGGTCAAGCGTGTCGTGGAGAAGCAGGCGAAGGTCGACGAGGTGCTGCTGGTGCTCGACGCGACCACCGGGCAGAACGGCCTCGCGCAGGCGCGGGTGTTCGCCGAGGTCATCGACGTCACCGGCATCGTGCTGACGAAGCTCGACGGCACGGCCAAGGGCGGCATCGTCTTCCAGGTGCAGCGCGAACTCGGCGTGCCGGTGAAGCTCGTCGGCCTCGGCGAGGGCCCGGACGACCTGGCCCCGTTCGAGCCCGGCGCCTTCGTGGACGCCCTCCTCGGCTGAGTTACGGCAGGACGATGCGTTCCCCCGTCCGGTAGTCCCGGATATCCGTGCCGGCGCGCACCTGTTCGCGGTGGATCGTGCACAGCTCGTCGCGGACGGCGAAGAACGTGCACTGGTTGTTGCCGACGAAGGCGCGTGCCCGGCATTTGCGCACGATGGGGAATTTCTTGATGGCGGGGAATTCTGTTCGCGGCTTGGTGGGCGGAGGGAACCGGACCGCCTTCTGGCGTGTTTGCTGGTTGTTGAGCCAGTCCGCGGTGAACTGCGTGAAGGACTTCGCCAGGGGTGACACGGGAGGCGCCACGGCGGGTTTGGCCGCCGCCACGGCCGGTGGCTCGGGTGGCAGGTGGAACACCGCGTTGCCGTCGGACGTCTTCAGCCCGAGCTTCTTGACCAGCTTCTCGGTCGGATGCCGGGAGCCGATGGTGATCTTCGCGGTGTGGTTGTCGGCCACGTACGGCTGAGCCCACCCGACACCCCGCAGGGTCGGCATCGCCCCGCGCTTCCCGGGGAGGTCGATGATCAGCGCGGTGACGAAGTAGTGGTCGCGGGGCAGCGTCACGTGGGCGGTGTCGCCCAGCACCATCGGGAGCGTCGTGCCGGTCGTGGTGTCGTTGAACTTCTGGAACGTCAGGATGACCGGTTTCCGGCCCTGCGCCAGGAGATGATGCCGGACGGCGAAATCGACGTCGCTGGTTGCCTGGGCCCCGGCGACGGTGAGGTCATGGCGCCGGACCGGCTGTGGCGGAGCGGCGAAGGGTGGGGGTGCGGCGATCCGTGGCCCGTCCACGACCCGGTCGAAGATCCGGTCGAAACCTTTCTCCGCAAGGCGCTGCGCCAGCCAGATCAACGCGCCGACCAGAATGGGATCCATCAGGCGCCTCCCCTCGTCCCGCGGGAAGTCTAAGGCGCGTTTTCCGGGGACAGTATCGAATACGCCCGGATGGACGCTTCCGGAAACAGGGTGACGAATTCCCCGGCTATCGGGCACAATTCCGTCATGCCCGGTTGAGTCCGTTCCGCTCGTGCCCCTCCGGTCCGATGTGCCACCGCGATCCCGTACGTCGAACCGAGAGGACGATCATGACCATCCTGCACGGTGCGCTGGTGCGCCTGCGCCCGCTCACCACCGCGGACCGCTCCCGCGTCCGCGAAATCCTTGCCACGCCTGAGGTTTCCCGCTGGTGGGGCGATCCCGACCGCGAGGCCGACGACCTCGTCGACGAGGACGATGAGGACATCACCGTCTACGCCATCGAGTTCGGCGGCGAGACGGTCGGCGTCATGCAGAGCGTCGAGGACAACGATCTGCAATACCGGCAGGCGGGCATCGACATCGCGGTGCACGCGGACTGGCACGGCCGCGGCATCGGCAGCGACGCCATCCGCACGCTCGCGCGGCACCTGTTCGCGAGCGGCCACCACCGGCTCACGATCGACCCGTCGGCCGCCAACGAGGTCGCGATCCGCGTCTACCGCGGGCTCGGGTTCCGGCCGGTCGGCATCCTGCGGCAGTACGAACTCGGGACGGACGGCACCTACCACGACGGCCTGCTGATGGACCTGCTCGTCGGCGAGCTGACGGAACGCGCGGTGTGACTAGTCCGCGGGGCGCTGGTCGATGGCGCTCTGCAGCAGGACGGTGATCTGGTTCATGCCCAGATTGACCTTGGTGAACCCCTCGTCCACCTTGCGCTCGAGCCTGTCCAAGCGCTGGCCTTGTTCGAGCTGCGTTTCGCGGATGGCGTTCAGCAGGCTGGTATGCCCATTGAGGGTTTCCCGAAACTCGGTGACGTCGCGGGCTGCTGCGTTGGCGAGCACATGGGCGGCGGTGGAGTCCTGCCGGAGCTGCGCCATCTGCCGCTCCAGCGAGTCCATACGTGCTTCGAGTTCTTCGAGGCTGGCCACGGTCGTCAGCCTAACGGACGCGTCGTCGAGGCCCGGCTTCGGTGGGTACGCGATTGATCACGCGGGGTTAGACAGGGGTGGATGACGTTGTCGGGCTGGTCGAGCCAGGACCACTGCCGGTCGGGGGTCACGGTGGCCCCGAGCCGGGTTCGGCGGGGCCGTCCGGCGCTGACCCACCACCGCCACGCGTTTTCCGCCTCGTCCCAGAGTTTCCGGGGCCCGTATTGCCGCACCGGGTAGGAACCTGCGTGCTCGGCTTCGGGGGTGACGTAGCCGATGGCGGCAGAATCGGTGGCGACGTCGTAGAGCAAGACTTCCCAACGTTCTGGATCGTCGACGCCGATGCTGCGCTGGACACCAGGCAGGCGCAGGCCGATCACTGTGGTGGCGTCCGGGTGCTCACCGATCTCGGCCGGCGGGGTGCGCGTGGTGGTTCCGGTGACGGTCGGATCGGTTTCGACGAGCTCGGCGAGACGGCTCGCGTGCCCGAATGGCGTGGTCTGCTGACGTAGCCGCATGAAGCCGGAGTCGCCGATCACGTGGCCGGACGCGGTGCCGTCGCCGTGTGCGGTGAGCCGGAGCAGGCCGCCGTTGCGATAGGAGGTGCCCCACGGGGTGAGGACGAGGCCGCCGGGCCGGGTTTGGCTGATCCAGGCGTGCGGGATGTGTCCGGCGAGCACCGCGGCGGTGGCGATGATCCGGTCGTAGGGTGCGCGCGGTGGGTGGCCGGTGGCGCCGTCACCGCTGATCACGGTGATCGCCGGGTGGCCCGCGTGGTGGAGGGCCTCGCGTGCTTGCCGGGCGAGAGCCGGATCGATCTCGATGGTGGTCACGTTCTCATCGCCGAGACGCGCGCCGAGAAGTGCGGCGTTGTAGCCGGTTCCGGTGCCGACCTCCAAGATCGTGTGCCCGGGGCGGACATCGAGCGCGTCGAGCATTCGCAACACCATGCTCGGTTGCGAGGCCGAGCTGGTGACCAGTCGGCTGACTCCCGGCCAGGCGACGCGTCCCTCATCGAGCTGGGTGACGACCGGTTCGTCCGAATAGACCGCGCGAGTCCATTCGTCGGTGCCGTACTCGATCGGCCGGGGAATACCGGCCTCGTCGTCGAACCACGCCCGGTGCGGTACGAACGCCCCGCGGTCGACGGCGGCGAACGCGGCTTCCCACTCACGTGGCAGCGCGCTCTCCTTGCGTAGCCGGGTGGCCAGGTCGTGGGTTTCGGCGGCCGTCACTTGCCGTGTTTACGGTCGGGCTTGTCGGGATCGTTGCTCTGGCCGCCGCTTTGGGTGCCCTTCTTGTTGTCCGGCTGGCCGCGATCCTCTTGAGTTCGCTCTTCGTGCTTGGCCATCGTCGCCGCATCCCCTCTCGCCGGTCGTTCACGAACCAGCCTGGTCGACGCGAGCGAAGCCATGCAAGTCGCCACATAGGGTGAGCAGCTGTGATTTGTTACGTCGGGTCAACAGGGAGGTCGAAGACGCCGAGTTTGTGGCCCTGTGTATGGGAATCCCATTCCGCGTGGGTGAAGGAGAGAGTGCCCGCGCCGGGCCGGTGGGAGTTGCGGACGAGGACCTCGTCGTCGGTGAGCATGACCTCGACACAGTTGTTTCCGTTCGAGGAGTACTTGGTCCATACGTTGGGCTGCAGGGACATGGGCGGGGACTCGATTCGCTAGCGGGTGCTGAACTCTTCCAGCATATCGAGGCTTGTCAGCGGATCGAGGGCCTTGAGCCGGACGTCATCGAACTTCGTGATCGCTTCGGAGACCGCCGTGTCCCGGTCGAAGAACTGTTCGCCGATCGTCGTGTCCACGCTGGCGATCTCGTCGATCTGGTCATCGACCCGGTAGATGGTGATCGAGGCGCCGATGAGTTCGTGCTCGCGAGTGTCGAGTGGGAGCACCTGCACGGTGACGTTGGGACGTTCGCGGCAGAGACGGGCGACATGCTGGAGCTGGCGGCGCCGAACCTCTTTGCCACCAACGTTCTTGTGCAGCGTCGCCTCACCGACGACGGCCCAGAGGTCCAGCGGTTGCTCGTCACGGATGAGGACCTCGCCCAGGCTGAGACGGAACCGCAGGCGGGTCTCCAGCTCTTTGGTGAGATGACCGGTCGGCGCCATGATCGCGCGGGCGTAGTCCTCCGACTGCAACACGCCGGGGAACGCCTCTGGGCTGTAGTAGCGAATGGTCCGCGCAGCCTTGATCAGGTCCGCCGAGCGACGCTGATGTGGCTGGATGTCCGTCCCGCCGGTGACCCGCCCGACCTTCCGGTGCGCTTCCTTGTTGACGGCCAGGAGGTCCGCCGTCTGGTCCTCCGGCATGCCGTAGAGCCGCAGCAGGGCGGTGAGATCGCCGTGGCTGATCTTGGTCCGGCCCTGCTCGATGTTGCCCATGGTCGTCACGGTGCAGCCGAGCGTCTCGGCGGCGGTTTCCCGGCTGACCTTCGCCTCGGTCCGCATGCGCTTGAGTGTCGCGCCGATCTGGATGCGCTCGGCGGTGCGGAGCTGGCCCTGTGCCATGACTTCACCCTTTCAGGTGCGAGACAAATTCCTGTACGCACCTTAGCCTAGTCGTCGCAGGTCGGAAACCTGCGAAGGCAAGCGTAGGCATCAGGCAGTTACCCGAAAGAGGAGCACGGCATGTCACACAGCGGAGTCGAAGTCAGCGCCTGGGTCCGGATCGACAACTGCGGCATCGAGTACCGCCTGTGCGACGGCGCGGTCGAATTCTCGCTCGGCGGGCGGATGGACGGGTTCCAGTTCGACGCCACCGAACGCGGTCTGGAACAACTCGTCGAGACGGGCTCTCAGGCCCTACGCGCCCTTCGCGCGGCCGGTCAGGACAGCCCTGGTCTCTGAAGGCCACCTTCAGGGACCTAGACGCCCTCATGGTGGCCTTCAGAGACTTACGCGTCGGCTTCCTGGAGGTGCGCGCCCAACGTCTTCGCGATGCGCTGGACGGCGGGGGCGATGTGCGCCACCGCGTCGGCGGTGAGCCGTCCGGAAGGGCCGGACACCGAGACCGCGGCGGGCACCGGAGCGCCGGGGACGGCGACCGCGACACAGCGGACGCCGAGTTCCTGCTCCGCCTCGTCGAGCGAATAACCCTGCTGCGCGATCTTCTCCAACTCCCGCAACAGCGCGTCGGGATCGGTGAACGTGTGCTCGGTGTAGGCGGGCATGCCGGTGCGGGAGAGCAGGTCCTTGACGTCCTCGGCGGGCAGCTGGGCCAGCATCGCCTTGCCGACACCGGTGCCGTGCGGCAGCAGCCGCCTGCCCACCTCGGTGAACATCCGCATCGAGTGCTTCGACGGCACCTGCGAGACGTAGACGACCTCGTCGCGCTCGAGGACCGCGAGGTTCGCCGTCTCGCCGACCTCCTCGACCAGCTCGGCCAGCAGCGGCCGTGCCCAGGTGCCGAACTGCATGCTCGCGTTCTCGCCGAGCCGGATCAGGCGGGCGCCCAGCGCGTACCGCCGGTTGGTGTTCTGCCGGACGTAGCCGAGGTCGACCAGGGTGCGGATGAGCCGGTGGATGGTCGGCATCGGCAGCCCGGACAGCGTCGCGAGCTCGGACAGGCTCGCCTCGCCGCCGGTGTCCGCGAGGTGTTCGAGCAGGTCGAACGCGCGTTGCAGGGACTGGACGCCGCCATCTTTCACTGCCACGGGTGGCTCTCCTAACGTTCACGTTGAGCTTCCGCTATGCAGAAACTATAGTCCGATATGTAAAAACCGTATGGACGTCTTTCTTCACGATCCGGGGTGTTTCGCATGTCTGAAGTCCAGGTGCTCGGTGATCCGGTCGAGCGTGGTGACGAGATCCTGACGCCGGACGCGCTCGCGTTCCTCGCGGGCCTGCACGACGCCTTCGCCGCGCGGCGCGACGAGCTGCTGCTGGCGCGGGGCAAGCGCCGCGAGGAGGCCAGGACCACCGGGAAGCTCGACTTCCTGCCCGAGACCAAGGAAATCCGCGAGGGCGACTGGCAGGTCGCCGGCGCGCCGCCCGCGCTGCGCGACCGGCGTGTCGAGATCACCGGCCCGACCGAGCGCAAGATGACGATCAACGCGCTGAACTCCGGCGCGAAGGTGTGGCTCGCCGACTTCGAGGACGCCAACACGCCGCACTGGGCGAACGTCGTCTCCGGGCAGGTCAACCTCGCCGACGCGATCCGCGGCACCATCAGCCTCGACTCGAACGGCAAGCACTACGAGCTGAAGTCCGATGTGGAGCACGCGACCATTGTGGTCCGCCCGCGTGGCTGGCACCTCGACGAGCGGGGCCTGTCCTTCGGCGGCCGCCAGGGTGTCGGCGCGCTCGTCGACTTCGGGCTGTACTTCTTCCACAACGCCGCCGAGCTGCTCAAGCGTGGCAAGGGCCCCTACTTCTACCTGCCGAAGATGGAAAGCCACCTCGAAGCGCGGCTGTGGAACGACGTGTTCACCCACGCCGAGAAGGCGCTGGGCATCGAGCACGGCACCGTCCGCGCGACCGTGCTGATCGAGACCATCCCGGCCGCGTTCGAGATGGAGGAGATCCTCTACGAACTGCGCGAGCACGCCTCCGGCCTCAACGCGGGCCGCTGGGACTACCTGTTCAGCGTGATCAAGTACTTCCGCGACGCCGGCGAGAAGTTCGTGCTGCCGGACCGCAACTCGGTCACCATGACCGCGCCGTTCATGCGCGCCTACACCGAGCTGCTGGTGCGCACCTGCCACAAGCGCGGTGCGTTCGCGATCGGCGGGATGGCGGCGTTCATCCCGAGCAAGGACCCGGCGGTCAACGAGGGCGCGTTCAAGAAGGTCCACGACGACAAGGCCCGCGAGGCGGGCGACGGTTTCGACGGCTCGTGGGTCGCGCACCCGGGCATGGTTTCCTTGTGCCGTGAGGAGTTCGACAAGGTCCTCGGCGAGAAGCCGAACCAGCTCGACCGCACTCGTGACGAGGTCAGCGTCACCGCCGAGCAGCTGCTCGACGTCGCTTCGACGCCCGGTGGCGCAACCGCCGCGGGCCTGCGTGGCGCGGTGGACGTCGGCATCCGCTACATCGCGTCCTGGCTCGGCGGGAACGGCGCCGCGGCCATCCACAACCTGATGGAGGACGCCGCGACCGCGGAGATCTCGCGCTCGCAGGTGTGGCAGTGGGTCAAGAACGGGACCACTTTGGACAGTGGCGACGTCGTGACCCGCGAGCTGGTCCGTGGCGTCGTGACCGAGGTCCGCGGCGAGCTGGCCGCGGAGATCAAGTCCGAGCTGCTCGACCCGGCGGTGGAGCTGTTCGAGCAGGTCGCGCTGGCCGACGAGTTCCCGGACTTCCTCACCCTGCCCGCCTACGAGCGGATCAAGTAGTGCCCGGACGTCTTCCCGAAGACGTCTACGCCGCCGCCGACGCGCGCCTGGCTTCGGCCGACGCGCGCGTCGCGGCGGCGTACCCCGGTGAGGCTCCGGGGCGTCAGCCGGTCCACACGGTGTACGTCCCGGCGTCGCAGTACCGGGCGCGGCTGGTCGCGGACTGGGGCAAGCAGGCCATGCGCGTGTTCGTCGAACAGGGCGAACTTCTCGGCCTGGAGCCGGAGATCGCCGACCGGGTGCGGGAAAAGCTGCTCACTGAGCCGATCGAGGATCTGCGGATCGACTTCGAGGACGGCTACGGCCGCGTGCCTGACGACGTCGAGGACGCGGCGGCGCTCGCGGCTGGCCAGACTCTGGCCACCACCGGCGGGACGCCGTTCGTCGGGATCCGGTTCAAGAGCTTCGAAGCCGCGACGCGGCGGCGCGGGATCCGGACGCTGGACCTGTTCCTGTCCGGGTTGCTGGAGAACGGGCCGCTTCCGTCCGGTTTCGTGGTGACGCTGCCGAAGGTGACCGCTGTCGAGCAGGTGTCGGTGGCGGCGGACGTCATGGCACGCCTGGAATCCGCGTACGGCCTCGCCGAGGGGACGTTGCGGTTCGAGGTCCAGATCGAGACGTCGCAGTCCATTGTGGACACCGATGGCACGGTGTCGGTCCCGCGGATCATCCGCGCGGCTTCGGGCCGGTGTTCGGGCCTGCACTACGGGACGTACGACTACAGCGCCGGGCTCGGGATCGGCGCCGCGTACCAGAGCATGGACCACCCGGCGGCCGACTTCGCCAAACAGGTCATGCAGGTCTCGGCGGCGGGCACCGGGGTCCGGCTGTCCGACGGCTCCACCAACCGCCTTCCGATCGGCGACGCGCTGCCCTCGGCCTGGGCGGAGCATCAGCGGCTGGTGCGCCGGTCGCTGGAACGCGGCTTCTACCAGGGCTGGGACCTTCACCCGCATCAGCTCCCGACGCGCTACGCGGCGACGTACGCCTTCTTCCGCGAAGGCTTCCCTTCGGCCGTGACGCGGCTTCGAGACTACGTCGACAAGATCGACAGCGGCGTCCTCGACGAGCCCGCCACCGCGCAGGCCCTGGCGTCGTATCTCTTGCGGGGCTTGGATTGTGGCGCCCTGGCGCCGTCCGAACTCCCCTTCGACCGCGCCACCCTCGACCGCCACGCCCGCCGCGTGAGCTGAAGGGGACTTTCGTCACGCTACATGAGCTGAAGGGGACTTTCCTCGCATCGCATGCGACGAAAGTCCCCTTCAGCTCACCGGGCCCAGTCGGGGACCCAGGCGTCGGCATCGGAGGTGGCCTGGTGCCGGGCGTGGAGGTAGTCGAGGAAGCTCGCCAGGACGGGGTGGGGGTTGTCGGCTCGCCAGACGACCCGGAGCGGATAGACCAGAGCAGGCGAGACGACGGGGATGCGGCGCAGGTCGTAGCTTTCCGGCCAGAGATAGCGCGTCCCCTCGCCAATGAACGTGGCCAGCCGAGGCGACGCGGCGATCTCGGCGAGGCGCGTTTCGATGCCGAAGACCGGCCCGGTCATGTCGATGGTGAGCCCGAACGCCTTCGCCAGATCCTCGTAGTAGCCGATCGGCTCATCGGTCATCCCGGGCATCCAGATCGGGTGCCCGGCGAGCTCGGCAGGGGTCACGGCCGGGAGGTCCGCCAGCGGATGCCGCGGGCCGACCAGGACTTCGTGCCGGTCGTCGATGACGCGTGCCGACCGCAGCCCGGCCGGAGCCCTGAGCCCGAAGTCCCGCAACGACCGGAAGGTGGCGTCGACGGCACCTCCGCTGACCTCGGCCAGCGCCGACGGCGTATCGGCGTTGGTCAGCGCGACGACGTCCAGCTCGATGTCCGGATGCTCCTGGTAGAAGGCACGCAACACGGTGGACGGCGCGACCCGGCGGCTGACGACGTCGACCCGCAGGGCCCGGCGCCCCGGAGTCACGGCCGCGCTGGCGCGTTCGGCGGCACGCAGCAGCTCACGCGCGTGGGGGAGCAGCGCCTGCCCGTCGACGGTGAGCCGCGCACCCCTGGCCGTCCGCACGAAGAGCTGAACGCCGAGTTCCCGTTCGAGGTTGGCGACTCGTCGCGACGCGGCCTGCTGGGTGACGTCCAGTTCGTCAGCGGCGGCCTGGAACTGGCCCGCGTCGGCGACGGCGAGGAAGGTACGAACCGCGACGAGATCCACGGGGAAGAACGTAACGCCACAACGTTCTGTTGTGACACGCCGCTCGATCCGTTGTTGGTGCCATCGCCCGCCGATCGGCTTCCCTCTCCTCGGAGACCAGAGAGGTGGAGATGGGTCGGGCATTCGGGTGGTTGTGGGCCGCGTACGCGGTCAGCGCGTACGGGACGGGTCTCGGATTCGGCGCGTTCTCGGTCGTCGCGATCGTGGTCCTGCACGCGGGTTCGGCGGAGGTCGCGGCGTTGTCGTCGTCCGGGCTCCTGATCGGGGCGCTGCTGGCGGTCCCGCTCGGGCCGTGGATGGAGTTCCGCGCCAAGCGGCCGGTCATGATCGCGATGGACGTCGTCCGCTTCGCGGCGTTGGCGACTCTGCCGCTCGCCTACTGGCTGGACGTGTTGTCCTTCGCGCAGCTCCTGGTGATCTCCGTCGTCACCGCGGCGGCGAAGATCGCGTTCACCGCGGCCGGCGGCGCGTATCTCAAGACGATCGTCCCCGCAGACAGGCTGCTCGTGGCCACCAGCCGCTTCGAGGCCACCACCTGGTCGGCCACGGTCGTCGGACCGCCCGTGGGCGGCGCCGTCATCGGACTGGTGGGTCCGGTGGCGACCGTCGTCATCGACGCGGTCAGCTACCTCTTCTCGGCGCTCGGCATCGCCGCTATCCGGGAACCCGAGCCACCCGCGAAGAAGACGTCGACGCGTCGGCGGGGCGACATCGTCGAGGGCTGGCGCTACATCTTCACCCACGACACGCTGCGCCCGCTGTTCCTCAACGCCATGCTGGTCAACGGGTTCATCATGGCCGGAGAGCCGCTGTTGTCGGTGCTGATGCTTTCGCACCTGGGATTCGAAGTCTGGGAGTACGGGCTGGCGTTCGCCGTTCCGTGTATCGGCGGCTTGATCGGTGCCCGGCTCTCCCGCCGCGTCGCCGCCCGCTGGGGCGAACCGCGGGTGCTGCGTGTCTTCGGCACGCTTCGGGCCTGCTGGCCGCTGGGGCTCGCGTTCGTCCGGCCGGGCGTGGCCGGGCTGGTGATCGTGATGGTCACCGAGTTCGGGCTGATCGTCTGCGCGAGCCTCTTCAGCTCCGTCCTGTCCGCCTACCGGCTGAACCACACCGAGGCCGATCGACGCGCCAGGGTGCTTGCCGCGTGGTCCATCGGCACCAGCACGAGCATCGCGGTGCTCACCCTGCTGTGGGGCCTCCTGGCCCAGCTCATCGGCCCGCGCGCGGCTCTCGCACTGGCCGGGATTCTGGTGCTGGGCACGCCTTTCCTGCTGCGCAGCCGGTCAACCCTCGGCGAGCAGCGCGAGGTAGACGTCGAGCTGCGCGGTGAACTCCGTCAGGTCGACGCCGAGTAGTTCGCTCGCCCGGCCGATCCGGTAGCGCAGGGTGTTGACGTGGACGTGCAACGCCTTCGCCGCGCGGGTCGGCGAGCCCGAGCAGTCGAGGAACACGCGCAGGGTGTGCACGAGGTCGGAGTGCTGTTCGGCGTCGTAGTCCAGCAGCGGGCCGAGCACCCGCCGCCGCAGTACCGCGCGAAGCTGGTCCGGCGCCCCGGCGAGCAGCAGCTGATGGACGCCGACCTCGCCGGCGGGCACCACCGCCACCGGGCCCGGCCGGGCTGCCGCGACGGCGAGCGCGTGCCGCGCCACCTCCTGCGCGCCGTGCAGCGCCGAAACCGGGACGCGGTCGCTGATCCCGGCACGGATGCCACGCGCCGTCAGCAAAGGCTCCACAGTGGACAGTGCGCGGGCCGTGTCCGACGGCCAGTCGCCGTTGTCCTCGGCGAGCGCGTACGCGTCCCCGTCGAGGGAACCGACCAGGACCCGCCCGGAGTGGTCGGCCAGCAACTCGCGCAGGACGTCCTGGGCTTCGTCGCTGCCTTCGGTGCGGACCGCGATCACCCGCAGCTCACCGGTGAGCCCGAGGCCCTGGACGTCGCCGCCCGCGAGGACCGGATCGACGACGCGATCCGCCACCCGCCGCACCTGATCCGCGCGGGCCCTGGCCAGGCCGACCAGCCCGGCCAGTTCCTCGGCGAGTTCGGTCTGCGGTGCGGTCAGCGGTCCGCCGACGGCGAGCAGCCACGGCACCGCGTGCCTGCCCTCGATCGGAATGAGCGTCAGCTTCCCGGACCGCCGCCTGCCGAGGAACCGGCGGACGATGTCGTCCGCGGTGCCCGGCAACGGGCCGGTGCCCGCGACGACGCGGCCGAGCGTCGACACCACCCAGCACGGCAGCCCGAGTTCGGTCGTCGCGCTGCGCAGGAGTCCCTCGATCGGGGCGTCTTCGGCGGCCGCGGCGAGCAAACGTTTGCGGGCGTGGTCCGAGGCGGCGGCGAGCGCCAGCACCACCCGTTCGGTGATCACCGCGAACGACAGGTCCGGCGGTACCTCCAGCAGCGGGATCCGGTGGCGGGCGCAGGATTCGACGAGGTCGGCCGGGATGCCACCGGTGTCCGCGCCGGACGCCGCGAGCGCCGCCGCGCCGGATTCGGCGAGCGCGGCTACGAACGGCTCGGCGTCACCGGGTTCACGCCACCACAACAGCCCGCTCAGCACCAGCTCGCCCGCCGAGAGATAGCGGCCCGGGTCGGGCAGCTCGGTGACGAAGATCCGGGTCACCGTGCGGTCGAGCAGCTCCCTGCCGGTGCTCGCGTGCGGGCGCAACCCCGGCAGGTCAAGCAGAGTTTTCACGGTCGTCATCAGGTTTGTAGGAAAGCACAAAACGGGCCCGCCGCGCTGCCCCCGGTTCGTGGGGCGGCACCGTTGCCGCCGTGCCGGTCTTGGCGTCTACTGGAGCATCGAACCTGGGAAGGAGTTCCAGCGTGGATTTCCTGCGGCCCGCTTCCCTCGCCGACGCTTTGGCCGCGAAGGCCGAACATCCCGACGCGGTACCCCTCGCGGGCGGCACGGACGTCATGGTGGAGCTGAATTTCGACCACCGGCGGCCCGCCGCGCTGCTGGATCTGAACCGCGTCCCCGAACTGGCGGAATGGTCCACTTCGGACGGCCAGGTCCGGCTCGGCGCGGGCGTCCCGTACACCCGCGTGATCACTGAGCTGGGTGAATTGCTGCCCGGTTTGGCGATGGCGTCGCGGACGGTCGGCTCGCCGCAGATCCGCAACCGCGGCACGGTCGGCGGCAACCTCGGCGCCGCTTCGCCTGCCGGGGACACGCATCCCGTGCTGCTCGCGCTCGGCGGCCGCGTCGAAGTCGCCTCCGTGCGAGGGAAACGGACGTTGGCCGCCGACGACTTCTATCGCGGCGTCAAGCGGAACGCGCTCGAACCGGACGAGCTGATCACGGCGATCCTCCTGCCCGCGGCGGCAGGCCCGCAGCAGTTCGCCAAGGTCGGGACGCGCAATGCGATGGTCATCGCGGTGTGCTCGTTCGCGCTGTCCCTGCGGCCCGATCGGGCGGTGATCGGCGCAGCGATCGGCTCCGCCGCACCGACCCCGCGCCGTGCGCGGGCGGCCGAGGAGTTCCTCGCGTCGGAGCTGGCCTGGACGTCGCGGGCGCCGCTGGCGGACTCCGTGAAGCGCCACTTCGGCGAGCTGGTGGCCGAGGCCGCTTCGCCGATCGACGACGTGCGCGGCAGCGCCGCGTATCGCAGGCACGCTTTGTCGGTCATGGCCCGGCGCACGCTGGGCTGGGCCTGGGACGAGTTGCGGGGGAGTGAACGCTGGTGCGCGTGAACGTGACGGTCAACGGCGAGCGGCGGCAGGCCGACGACGTGTGGGAGGGCGAGAGCCTGCTCTACGTGCTGCGCGAGCGGCTCGGCCTCCCCGGTTCGAAGAACGCTTGTGAACAGGGCGAATGCGGCTCCTGCACGGTGTACCTCGACGACGTTCCGGTGTGTTCGTGCCTGGTCGCGGCCGGGCAGACCGAGGGCCGCGAGGTGCGTACGGTCGAGGGACTCGCCGACGGCGACACCCTGCACCCGGTCCAGCAGTCCTTTGTGGACGCCGGGGCGGTGCAGTGCGGGTTTTGCACGCCGGGGCTGGTGGTAGCCGCACACGACCTGCTGAACCGGGTGCCCGAGCCGAGCGACGAGGAGATCCGCGAGGCGCTGGCCGGGAACCTGTGCCGCTGCACCGGGTACGAGAAGATCCTCGACGCGGTGCGGCTCGCCGCGAAGGGAAGTGTCGCATGAGGACGGTCATCGAGAACGCCGCGATCGCCACGGTCACCGGCCCCGAGTACGACAAGGGCCACGTCGTCATCGACGACGAGCGCATCACCGCCGTCGGCGAGGGTGCGGGTCCCGCCGAAGCCGATCGGCGTGTCGACGCCTCGGGCTGCCTGGTCACGCCCGGCCTGATCAACACCCACCACCATCTCTACCAGTGGGCCACCCGCGGGATGGCCGCCGATCACACGCTGTTCGAATGGCTCACCGCGCTCTACCCGGTCTGGGGGAACCTCGACGCCGCGATCACGCACACGGCCGCCACGGCCGGGCTCGCGCGGCTGGCCACGACCGGCTGTACCACCGTCGCCGACCATCACTACGTCTTCCCTCGCGACGCGGGTGACCAGGTCGAGGCGCTCGTCTCCGCGCGCGAACGGATCGGCGTGCGGCTGCACGTCGTGCGTGGCTCGATGGATCGTGGTGAATCGCAGGGCGGGCTGCCGCCGGACAACCTCGTCGAGGAAACCGAAGCCGCGTTGCTCGGCACCGAGGACGCCATCGACCGCTTCCACGACGCGTCCCCGAACGCGCACGTCCAGATCGCCGCGGGCCCGTGTTCGCCGTTCACCGTCACTGAGCCGCTGATGACCGGGGCCGCGGAACTGGCTCGCCGGAAGAAAGTCCGGCTGCACACGCACCTCGCGGAGACCGTGGACGAGGAACGGCAGTGCCTCGAGGAGAACGGCTGCACGCCCGCCGAGTACGCCGACAAACTCGGCTGGCTCGGCGGCGACGTCTGGCTCGCGCACACCATCCACCTCGCCCCGGAGGCGATCCGCCGGCTCGGCGCCACCGGGACCGGGGCGGGTCACTGTCCGACGTCGAACGGCCGCATCGGCGCCGGGATCGCGCCCGTGCGTGAGCTGCTCGACGCGGGAGTGGCGGTCGGGCTCGGGGCCGACGGCGCGGCGTCCAACGAGTCCGGCGGGCTGGGGGAGGAGCTGCACCAGTCGCTGTTGCAGGCGAGGCAACGCGGCGGGCCGCGCGCGCTGACCACGCGCGAGGCGTTGTGGATGGGCACGATGGGCGGGGCCCGCTGTCTCGGACGGGAACGCGAACTCGGCTCGATCGAGCAGGGCAAACTCGCGGATCTCGTGGTGTGGGACCTGAACGGGCTGCACTACGCGGGCATCGAGGATCCCGTCGCCGCGCTGGTGCTCGGCACGACACCGCCGGTGCGGCGGCTGTTCGTCGGCGGGCGCGAGGTGGTGAGTGACGGCAGGCTCGACCACGCCGACGAGCCGTCGATCGCCCGTGAACTCGCCGCGGCGAGCGCCCGGCTGCGGGAGCGGCGATGACCACCACGGAGGCGGCGGCCGGGACCGCGAACGGCGTCGGCGCCAGCCCGCAGCGGCCCGACGGCGTCGGCAAGGTTCGCGGCGAGTTCGCCTACGCGTCCGATCTGTGGCACGAGGACATGCTGTGGGGCGCGACCCTGCGCAGTCCACATCCGTACGCGCGCATCACCGGGATCGACATCGCGGAAGCCCTTGCGGTGCCTGGGGTTCACGCCGTACTGACGCATGAGGACGTTCCTGGCGTGAACCGCTACGGCCTCGAACACGCCGATCAGCCGGTGCTCGCCGACGACGTCGTGCGCTACCAGGGCGAGCCGGTCGCGCTCGTCGCCGCCGACCATCCGGAGACCGCCCGTCGCGCGATCGCCCGGATCGCCGCGACCTACGACGTGCTGGAGCCGGTGATCGACGCCGAATCCGCCGCCGCCGGGGAAGGGGCGCGGCTGCACGCGGGCGGGAACGTGGTGCGGCACATGAAGATCCGGCGCGGGGCGCAGGACGCGCAAGCCGACGTCGTGGTCTCCGGCGTGTACGAAGTCGGTATGCAGGACCAGGCTTTTCTCGGTCCGGAATCAGGGCTCGCGGTGCCGGACACCGAAGGCGGCATCGACCTTTACGTGGCGACGCAATGGTTGCACGTCGATCAGCAGCAGATCGTCGCCGCGCTGGGTCTGCCCGTGGAGAAGGTGCGGCTCACGCTCGGCGGAGTCGGCGGCGCGTTCGGGGGCAGGGAAGACCTGTCGATGCAGGTCCATGCCTGTCTGCTGGCGTTGCACACGGGCAAGCCGGTCAAGATGGTCTACAACCGCGAGGAATCCTTCTACGGCCACGTACATCGCCATCCGGCGAAGCTGTACTACGAGCACGGCGCGGATCGTGACGGGCACTTGGTGTATGTCAAGGCGCGCTTCTATCTCGACGGCGGTGCGTACGCGTCCTCGACCGGCGCGGTGGTGGCGAACGCGGCGACACTCGGCATCGGACCGTACATAGTGGACAACGTGACGGTCGATTGCTGGGGCGTCTACACGAACAACCCGCCGTGTGGGGCCATGCGCGGGTTCGGCGCGGTGCAGGCGGCGTTCGGCTACGAGTCCCAAATGGACAGACTGGCCGAGGCGTGCGGGCTGGACCCGGTCGAACTCCGGATCCGCAACGCGCTGAGCGAGGGCTCGACCATGCCGACCGGTCAGGTCGTCGACTCGGCCGCGCCGGTCGCGGAATTGCTGGACCGGGTGCGCGCGATGCCGATGCCCGCCGCGCCGGGGGAATTCGACCTGCGGCGGATGCCCGGCGGTGTCTCGAACACGACCCACGGCGAGGGCGTCGTGCGCGGGGTCGGCTACGCGGTGGGCATCAAGAACGTCTGTTTCTCCGAAGGATTCGACGACTATTCGACCGCGCGGGTGCGGCTGGAACTCGTCGGCGGGGAACCGGCCGCGACCGTGCACACCGCCGCGGCCGAGGTCGGCCAGGGGCTCGTCACCGTCATGCAGCAGATCGTGCGGACCGAACTCGGCGTCGAGCGCGTGACGATCCTGCCGATGGACACCTCGATCGGCAGCGGCGGCTCGACGTCGGCGTCGCGGCAGACCTACGTCACCGGCGGCGCGGTGCGGGCCGCGTGCGCGGCCGTGCTGGGGAAGCTGACCGAGCACGCGCGTGATCTCCTTGGCGTGGCGGGAAAACTGCGGCTCGCCGGCGGGAAGGTCGTTGCGGCGGACGGCCGGGTGCTGGCCGATCTGCCGGAGGTGCTGGCGGACGTCGCGTTCGATGAGACGGTGGAGTGGCGGCACCGGCCCACCGCGGCGGTCGATCCCGAGACCGGCCAGGGGAACGCGCACGTCCAGTACGCGTTCGCCGCGCACCGCGCGGTGGTCGACGTCGACACCGAACTCGGGCTGGTCAAGGTCGTCGCGCTGGACTGCGCGCAGGACGTCGGCAAGGCGCTCAACCCGCAGGCCGTGCTCGGCCAGATCCAGGGCGGCTCGGCGCAGGGCCTCGGGCTCGCGGTGATGGAGGAGATCCAGATCGACGGCGGGAAGATCCGCAACCCGTCGTTCACCGACTACCTGATCCCGACCGTGCTGGACATGCCGCCGATGACGATCGACGTGCTGGAGCGGCCCGATCCGCACGCGCCCTACGGGTTGCGCGGGGTCGGGGAACCGCCGACGATCTCCTCGACGCCCGCCATCGTCGCGGCCATCCGCGCGGCGACCGGTCTCGCGCTCACCCGCGTTCCCGTGCGGCCGGAGCACCTCACTGGAACCTGAAACACGCGGTGAACGTACGGTCAATTACTTGCGCAAGTATTTGACTGTGTGATCGGACTGCGGTCTACTGGGCGCGCTGTCACCGATCGTGGTGGCACTGTCACTCCCGAGACCGAAGGCCGTGTGCATGACCACTGCGGAAATGGTGCTGCGGCTGGCCACCGGGGTGGGCCTCGGCATCGTCATCGGTGTCGAACGGCAGTACCGCGCGCGGATGGCGGGCCTGCGCACCAACGCGCTCGTCGCGGCGGGTGCGACGCTGTTCGTGCTGCTGTCGTCCTACGGTTTCGGCGGGCTCGCGGGGACGGCGGACCCGACGCGGGTGGCCGCGCAGATCGTGTCCGGCATCGGTTTTCTCGGCGCGGGTGTCATCCTGCGGGACGGGCTGTCGATCCGCGGCCTGAACACCGCCGCGACGTTGTGGTGCTCGGCGGCGGTCGGCTCGCTGGCCGGAGCCGGGTTGTACTCGGTCGCGGCCGCGGGGACCGTCGTGGTCGTCGCGGTCAACCTGGCGTTGCGCCCGCTGGGCCGGGCGATCGACCGCAGGCCGGAATCCGGCGACGAAACGCCGTCCGTCTACGACTTCCGCGCGGTGACCCGGGACGACTCCGAGGCGCACGTACGCGCGTTGCTGGTCCAGGCGCTCGGCCGGACCGACTTCCGGCTCGCGTCGGTGCAGAGCAGCAACACCGACACCGAGGGGCTCGTCGAGGTGCGGGCCGAGCTGTCGGCGGAACAACGGGACGACAAGCAGATGGAGTCGGCGGTGAGCAGGCTTTCGCTGGAGCCGTCAGTCACCAGCGTCCGCTGGGAGGTCCGCAGCGAGGCCCCGGAACCCAAGAACGGCGAATAGCGGTGTTCCGTGAAGGACTCCTTCACGGCCCTGAGCGCCGGTAAGGAGGCCTTCACGGCTTGGGGAATACGCCGATGATCATGCCGGTTGGCGGAAGTGTGGTGGGCGTGATGAAGGCCGTCGTCCGGACGGCCGCCGGTGGTCCCGAGGTTTTCGAGCTGGTCGAACGTCCGGTTCCCGAGCCGGGACCGGGTGAAGTCCGGGTACGGGTGCACGTCTCCGGCGTCAACCCCACGGACTGGCGGAGCAGGCAGCGTGACCTGCCCGACGGGCTGAGCGAACAGGTGCCGCATCAGGACGGCGCCGGGGTGATCGACGCCGTCGGGCCGGACGTGGACCCGGACCGGATCGGGCAGCGGGTGTGGCTCTGGGAAGCCGCGTGGCAGCGGGCCTGGGGCACGGCCCAGCAGTACACGCTCGTCCCCGACCGGCAGGCCGTCGCACTGCCCGGCCACGCCTCGTTCGAACTCGGCGCGTCCGCCGGGATTCCGGCACTGACCGCGCATCGCGCGCTCACCGTTGCTGACGGCGGTCCGGCGCGGATCGCGCCGGGCACGCTGCGCGACGTCACCGTTCTGGTCGCGGGTGGTGCGGGCGCGGTCGGGAACGCGGCGATCCAGCTCGCTCACTGGGCGGGCGCGCGGGTGATCACCACCGTCAGCGGGCCCGCCAAGGCGGCGCTGGCTCACGCGGCGGGCGCGGACCGCGTGATCGACTACCGTGCGCAGGACGCCGTCACGGAGATCCGGGCCGTCGCGCCGGAGGGCGTGGACATCATCGTGGAGGTCGCGCCCGCGGCCAACGCCGCGCTCGATGTCGCGGTCGCCGCGCCGGGCGCGGTCATCGCGTTCTACTCGGGAAACGCCGGGGAGCCGCTTTCCGTGCCGGTGCTCGAAACGCTCCCGTCGAACTTGCGCTGGCAGGGCGTTTTCGTCTACACCGTCCCGGTGACGGCGAAGGAGCACGCGGTCGCCGACGTCACGGCGGCGATGGCCGCGGGTGCCTTGCGCGCCGGGGAAGAGGCCGGATTGCCACTCCATCGCTTCCCGCTGGATCGGCTCGCGGACGCGCACACCGCCGTCGAACGAGGCGTTGTCGGCAAGGTTCTCGTCACCGTCCCCTGAAGGCTCACGCCTCGGCGAGGAGACGGCGCGCGACGTCCACGACGGCGGAGCCCGCGATCGCGATGGGTTCGGTGCTGCGCAGCGACCGGCTCAGCACGAACGCCCCTTCGAGGCTGGTGACCAGCGTCATCGTCAGCGTCCGCGCGGCGTCCTCGCTCAGCCCGAACTGCCCGAACCGCTCGGTGCCCGCCTTGAGCCACGCCTCGAACACGTCCGCCGTCGCGATCCGCAGTTGTTCGTTGGTGCTGGCCACTTCCAGCGCCACGGTCGCGATGGGGCAGGCGTCGGCGTAGTCGGTCTCGCGTAGCGTGGCCGCGGCGCCCGCGAAGGCCGCCTCGATGCCGCTGACCAGGTCCGGCGCCGGTTCGAGGAAGATTTCGAGCACCTGGATGTACATCATCCCGGAGGTGCGGATGACCTCCTCGCCGAGCTGCTCCTTCCCGCCGGGGAAGAAGTGGTACAGCGAGCCGAACGGCGCGTTCGCGGCCTCGACGATCTGCTTCACGCCGGTGCCGGTGTACCCGTTGCGCCGGAACAACTCGGCGCCGGCGGCCATGATGCGTTCCTTGGTCCCTGCCACCCGCTCAGGATACGCCCACGCTAGAGCGGTCTATCAAATCCAGGCGGGTCCGGCGTCCTCCGCGTCGTCGCGGAGCACCGTGCCCTCGATGAGCCCGTACGGGCGATCCGCGGCGTAGAAGACCTCGTTGTCGTTCGTCAGCCCGAACGGGGCCAGATCGACCAGGAAATGGTGTTTGTTCGGCAGGGAAAGCCGGATCTCGGCCACCTCGGGACGCGCCTTCAGCGCGGCCTCGCCCATCGCGTACAGCGTCTGCTGGAGCGACAGGCTGTGTTTGGTCGCGAACGTCTCCAGCATGACCCGCCGGATCTCCTCGTGCGCGTCCGCCCAGTCGATCACTTCGCCCTGATACCGCCAGCGCGCGGTGACGGCGGTGGCGAGGATGCGATCGTCGGTCTCGGCGAGCGTCGTGTACTCGTCGCGGGGGAAGCCGTGGAACTCCGAGCCGGTGGACTTCAGCACGACGAGACCGTCCACACCGGACACCACCCACGCGCGGTCGTGGTGCACGGTGACCGTGGTGGTGCGGCTTTCCCCGCCGGAGCGGGTGAACGCGTGATCGTGCGGCGCGCCATCGACGGGGATGCGGTCCCAGCCGTGCTCGGCGATGACGATGCGCGCGCCGGTGATCTTCTCCGACGTCGCGACGAAATGCCGGGCGAGCCGCAGGGCGAAGTCCTCGATCTCGCCGACCGGCTGTTGTTTGGCGAAGGCGTACACGGTGTTCTTCTGCGTGTCGGTGGCGAGGACGGCCGAGTTGTCGCCGGTCAGATGCGTCGCGGCCAGATCACCGCGTAGCGCCGTCGACACGGTGAGGTCCTTCAGGTGGTGCACCGGTCCGTCCCGGCGCACCGTGACCAGCCGGACCTCCGCCTTGCCGTACTGGTTGGGGCCCAGCGTGATGGCCACTGTCAGCTCCCTCGGTAGGTCGCGTACGCGTACGGGCTCAACAGCAGCGGCACGTGGTGATGCGCGGTGCCGTCGGTGATCCGGAAGGCGATCGTCACCTCGGGGAAGAACGCGTCGGGCCCGTGATGGGTGCCGGTCTCGAAGACCAGCCGGTACGTCCCGGGCGCGAGGGTGTCCGGGCCCAGTTCGCGGACACGGCCGTCGTCGTCGGTGCGGCCCTCGGCGACGGGGCTCCAGCCCGCGACGTCGTGGTGTTCGAGCCGGACGGCGATCCCTATGGCCGGACTGCCCGCCGCGGTGTCGAGGACGTGCGTGGTGATGAGACTCAAGGAACCACCGCCTTTTCCAGCCGGAGCCTGCCGATTTTCGCGAGTTCCTCGCCTGCTCTGCGCAGCTCGGTTTCGGGGTCGTTGCGGAGCCGGTGCACGAGGTCGGTCAGCAGTTCCTCGCCGTCGCGGCCGTTCGCGCAGACCAGGTAGACGTGCCCGAATCGGGCCTCGTACTCGGCGTTGGCCGCCGCGAACGCCTCCGCGGCCGCGTCGTCCACACCGGACTGCTCCGAACGGGACCACTCGGCCTCGGTGTCGTTCTTCGAGGGTTTCTCGCCGATGCGGGGATGCGCGGCGATGGCGTCGCGGATTTCGCCTGGCATCAGCGGTTTCACCTGATCGGCGGCCGCGAACAACGCGGCCAGGTCGGGATACGGCCTGCCCGCGAGCAGCGTGTCCACCCAGCGAGGTACCGCCAAACAGGCGGTCAGCAGCGGCCGGACCCGGTCGGCGTCGGCGGTGTTGAACGCTGCGAGATCGGTCGGCACGCACCCGACGTTAGCAGGCTCGGGCTTGATCGGCGTGCCATTCTGGACCCGGAAAACCCGTGCGGGGAAGGGGATCGTGGATGGAGCTGGTGGTACGCGCGGCGCGGGCGATCACCGGGGACGGCGAGGTCGCCGCGAGCATCGGTGTCGACGGCGGCCGGATCGTCGCGGTCGAACCCTTCGAGGCCACGATGGACGGCGAGGAGGTCCTGGACCTCGGCCAGGACGTCGTGCTGCTGCCCGGCCTGGTCGACACGCATGTGCACGTCAACGACCCTGGCCGCGCCGAATGGGAGGGCTTCGAGACGGCGACGCGCGCGGCCGCGGCGGGCGGTGTCACCACGATTGTCGACATGCCGCTCAACAGCCTTCCGCCGACGGTCGACGTCGCGGCGCTGGCGGTGAAGCGCCAGGCAGCGGCGGGGCGGGTGCACGTCGACGTCGGGTTCTGGGGCGGCGCGATCCCGGGCAACCTCGCCGAACTACGGGGGCTGCACGAGGCCGGAGTCTTCGGATTCAAGTGCTTTCTGCTGCATTCCGGCGTCGACGAGTTCCCGCCGCTGGACGCGCGCGGGCTGGCTTCGGCGATGGGGGAGCTGGCCTCGCTTGGCGCGTTGATGATTGTGCACGCCGAGGACGCGCACGAGATCGACAGCGCCCCGGAACCACACGGGCCGGAGTACGCGGACTTCCTGCGCTCGCGCCCGCGCGTCGCGGAGAACACGGCGATCTCGCAGGTCATCGAAGAGGCGCGCCGGACGGGTGCGCGGGCGCACATCCTCCATCTGTCCTCTTCGGACGGTTTGCCCCTGCTCGCTGCTGCGCGCTCCGCGGGTGTCGCGGTGAGCGCGGAGACGTGCCCGCACTACCTGACCTTCACCGCGGAGGAGATCCGCGACGGCGCCACGCAGTTCAAGTGCTGCCCGCCGATCCGCGAGGCGGCCAACCGCGAGCGGCTGTGGCAGGGGCTCGCGGACGGCGTGATCGACTGCGTGGTGAGCGATCATTCGCCGTGCACACCGGAGCTGAAACGCTTCGACAGCGGGGATTTCGGGCTGGCGTGGGGTGGAATTTCCAGCCTGCAGCTCGGGTTGCCCGCGGTGTGGACGCAGGCACGGCAACGCGGGTTCGCGCTCACCGACGTCGTCCGCTGGATGGCCGCGCGCCCGGCGGCGCAGGCGGGCATGCGGCGCAAGGGACGGCTGGCGGTCGGGTGCGACGCCGATTTCTGCGTGTTCGCACCGGATGAGGCCTTCGTCGTGGACGTCGCGAAACTGAAGCACCGCAACCCGGTGAGCGCCTACCACGGGCGTCCGCTGGCCGGCGTGGTGCGGAGTACCTGGCTGCGCGGGACCATGATCGGCGAGGAACCGCGTGGGACGCTGCTGGAACGTGGGAACTGCTGACCTGGAGGCGAATGTGCCGTACGACCGTCCGGAATGGACAGCTCAGCCGGATCTGGCCTCGCGCCGCTTCGGCGGGACCGTGATGTGGGCGACCGACGAGTTGTTCGCCGAGAAGGAGAACCTGGTCAACCCATGGAAACCGGAACACCGGCCGGAAACCTTCGGGCCGCGGGGCCAGGTGTACGACGGCTGGGAGACCCGGCGGCACCGCTCGCCGGGCGACGACCAGGCCGTGCTGCGGCTGGGCCTGCCAGGGGTGATCTCCGGCGTCATCGTCGACACGGCGTTCTTCAAAGGGAACTACCCGCCGTTCGTCTCCGTCGAGGCCTGTGCCGTCCCCGGGTATCCGTCCGCCGCTGAACTGTCCGAAGTGGACTGGGACGTTCTGGTGGATCGAGCGCCGGCCGAGGGGCACACGGAGAACTTCTTCGCCGTCGGCGGTACCCGGCGCTACACGCATGTCCGGCTGACCATGCACCCGGACGGCGGTGTCGCGCGGCTACGGGTGCACGGCTCGCCGGTGCCGGATCCGGCGCTGCTCGACCTCGGCGCGCTGGATCTGGCGGCGCTGGAGAACGGTGCCGAGTGCACCGGCTGCAGCAATATGTTCTACTCGTCGCCGAACAACCTCTTCTCGCCCGGCCTCGCCGCGCACCAGGCCGAAGGCTGGGAAACCGCGCGCCGCCGCGACGACGGCAACGACTGGGTGACCGTGCGCCTCGTCGGCGCCGGTGTTGTCCGCTTCGTCGACCTGGACACGAGCAACCTCAAGGGCAACGCCCCCGGCTGGGCCGCACTGAGCGGCCGCGACGGCGACGGCCCCTGGCAACCGGTGCTGCCGAAGACCCGTTTGCAACCCGACACCCGCCACCGCTTCGCCGTCCCCGGCTCACCCGAGATCACCGAAGCCCGCCTCGACATCTACCCGGACGGCGGCCTCGCCCGCCTCCGCCTCCACGGCTCCCTCACCCCCCGGGGCCGCGCCACCCTGGAAACCCGCTACCGCGACACCACTTCCTGACCCCCTCCCCGCCTAACCCCCTCCCCCACCCTCCCCAAGGGGGGCAGCCCTGCAACAGTCTATCGCCCGGGGCCGACAAAAACCCCGGCGATCGGACGTGGGCCCGGGAACTGTCCACATGCGTCCCGTGCTGTGGATACCGCCGGAAACCCTTAAGCAGCAAGGAAATCTCGACGCCTCCGCAGGCGGGGTGTCGCGAATGGTCCGTTCGTGCAGTGGGTGTCGGGTTTATGGGGCCGGCAGGGGGGGCGTTTGGACGCAGAGTGGGGGAGGGGGGGCGGGCGCGGCGAACA
>NZ_JBHYIQ010000085.1:38481-44882 GCF_042739895.1 Amycolatopsis sp. NPDC059021 | reverse complement strand
GACCTTGAGGGACTTGAGTTCCCTCAAGGTGGCCTTCAGAGCGTCTTTCACCCTGCGCGCAGGACGACCTTGCGGGCCCCGATCGGCGCGGTGAGCGGGACCGGGAGGGTGATCTCCTTGACGTGGTCCGGGCAGACCTGGCTGCGGGCCGCGCGGATCACCATGATCAGCACGACCACCTGGCGGTCGTCCTGCTCGGTGGCCCTGGCGTCGAGCTGGTCGCAGCCGCGCTGCTCCTCCTGGATGTACAACGTCTTCCCGCCGTCCGCGGCCGCGACGGGGCGCGCGTAGCCGTCGCCCATCCCGCTGCTGTCGACCTGCGTCGCGGGCAACGCCGTGTCGCCCGCCGGGACGCCCTGGGTCGGACGGCTCTGCCCCGGCGGATTCCCAGGCGGGTTCCCGGGCTGGGCCACCGGCGGAGTCGCCGACGTCGACGGCGGCGGCACCGAAACCGACGGAGCCAGGGTGTCCGTCTTGACCGGAGTCGTGCTCTTCCCGTCCGTGTATTCCTGGCACGCCGCCAGCGTCACCAGGAGCGCGCCGATCCCGAAGACTCTCACCGCGTTCCGCATACCTTCCAGACGGAACCGGCGCCGCGGAGGTTGCACGGGTTCAGCGATGAGCCGCCCGGCCGCGGACGAGGCCGAGCAGCACCACTCCCGCCAGCGTCACGGCGAGCAGCAGCACGGTGCTCGCCGAGGCGAGGAAAACCTGCCCGCGGTCGGTGAGCGCGAAGATGCTCGCCGGCAGCGTGCGCCAGTCCGGCGGGTACAGCATCATCGTCGCGCCCAGCTCCCCCATCGACATCGCGAGCGCGAGGCTCGCCGACGCCGACATCGCCGGGAGCAGCACCGGGAGCCGGACCCGCAGCAGCACCCGGGCAGGGCTCGCGCCGAGGCTCGCCGCGGCCTGCGCGAGCAGCGGATCGACGCGGGCCATCGCGGCGGAGACCGTGCTGTAGGCGAACGGCAGCAGGATCATCAGGTGCCCGAGCAGCACGATCCAGCGCGTCCCGTTGAACGCGAGCGGCGGGCGGCTGAACGCGACCAGCAGCGCCAGGCCGAGCACCACCGAGGGCACCGCGATCGGCAGGTGGAACACGGTGTCCACGACGCGCCGCACGCGGGACGGCGCCTTCTCCGCCGCGAGCGCGGCCCACGTGCCGAGCAGCACCGCGGCGGCCGAGGCGACGACCCCGGTCTGCACGCTCACCGACAGGCTCGCGAACGTCTCCCCCGACAGCGCGTCCGCGAAGTGCGTCCCGGTGAAGCCGCCCGGCAGCACTCCGGTCCAGTGCCCGGCGAACGACGCGAGCACGATCATCACCAGCGGCGCCAGCACGACCGCGGTGAACAGCACGCCGAACACCGCCCACAGCACGATCTTGCTACGCCGCGTCCACAGCAGCACGACGTCCCCCCTTCACGGCCCAGCGGTAAACCCCGTACAGCGCAAGGGAAAGCGCGACGTTGACCATCGCGACGACACACGCGGCGGGGAAGTCGAAGGTGACGATCGCCTTGCCGTAGATCACCGTCGGCAGCGTGGCGACGTCCTTCGCGCCGAGGAACAACACGATCCCGAACTCGTTCATCGCCAGCAGCATGGTGAGGCAGGCACCCGAGGCCAGCGACGGCAGCGCCTCGGGCAGGACCACCCGCCACAGCACCCGGCCGGGTTTCGCGCCGAGGCTCGCGGCGACGTCGAGCTGAGCGGCCGGAACCTGGCCGAACGCGGCCAGTGCCGGGCGCATCACGAACGGCGTGTAGAAGGTGATCTCCGCGAGCAGCACACCCCACGGCGAGTACAGAAACCCACCTGCACCAAGGATTCCCGCGCTGCCGTAGAGGAAGGTGAACGCCAGCGCGATCAGGAACGACGGGAACGCGAGCACCGTGTCGACCAGTCGCGACAACGTCCGCGCGCCGGGAAACGGGACGAACGCGATCACCAGCGCGAGGAACGTGCCGAGCAGCACGCACCCCGCGGTCGCGCCGAGCGCGAGCGCGATGGTCTGCCAGAGCGCGTCGCGGAATTCGGCCGAGCCGAGAACGTCGGCCCAGACCGACAGGCCGACCTCACCGGACTTCGCCGTCAGGGACTGCCCCGCGACGAGCACCAGCGGGTATCCGAAGAACCCGAGCAGTACGACCAGCGGGGGCAGCAGCCAGGGCAGCCAGCCGCGCTCCGGCCTGCCCCGCTCGCGGACCCGGCCCCTGGCGGCTTCGAGTGCTATGCCGGTCACCTCTGCGCCCCGATCCCGACGAGCGGACAACCGTCCGGAATGGACACCCCGACCGGTTCCCCGACACCGGGCAGTCCGTCCACACCGGACACCTCGGCGCGGATCTCGCTGCCGTCGTGCCGCAGTTCGAGGTCGATCCGGTAGCCGCTGCCCCGCCACTGGACACCACGCACCAGCGCGGGGAGCGCGTCCGGACTGCCGGCGTCCCGCACCTCGACGCGATGCGGCCGTACGCCGAGCGCGACGGCCTGCCCGTCGGCGATCACGCCGGTGGCCTCGGCGGCGATCTCGCGTTCGCCGAGACGAACCGTGACCAGCCGATCGCCGTCGGCGCGGATGAGCTCGACCGGGATGAGGTTGGACGCGCCGAGGAAGCTCGCGGTGAACTCCGTCGCGGGATAGCGATAGAGCTGCTCGCAGGGGCCGAGTTCGACCAGCCGCGAGTCCCGCATGACCGCGATCCGGTCGGCCAGCGCCAGCGCCTCGCCCTGATCGTGGGTGACGTAGATCAGCGTCGTGTCCGGCAGTTCCGCCCGCAGCCGCAGCAGTTCGGCGACCATGTCCTCGCGCAATGCGGCGTCCAAAGCGGACAGTGGCTCGTCGAGCAGCAGCACGCGGGGGCGGATCGCCAGCGCCCTGGCGAGGGCCACCCGCTGCTGCTGCCCGCCGGAAAGCTCCCTCGGATAACGCCGCGCGTACTTCCCCATGCCGACGAGTTCCAGGACTTCGCCGACGCGGCGCGCGGCGTCCGCTTTGGACATCCGGCGCGCCTTGAGCCCGAACGCGACGTTGTCGGCGACCCGCATGTGCGGGAACAGCGCGTAACTCTGCACGACGACGCCGAGCCCCCGCCGGTGCGGCGGGAGATCCGTGACGTCCTCACCGTCGAGCAGGACCCGTCCCGCGCTCGGCCGGACGAACCCCGCCAGCGCCTTGAGCGCGGTCGACTTCCCCGATCCGGACGGCCCGAGCATGGCCAGGGTCTCGCCGCGCGCCACCGTGAGATCGAGCGGCGCCAGTGCCCTCGTCCGTCCGAAGTGGACCTCGACGCCGCGGAACTCGACCGCCGGGGTCATCGGCCCACGGCCTTCTTGTACGCGGCGAGGGAGGCGTCGAGCCCGCCGAGCACCGCGGTCCAGTCCGGCTGCCAGATGTCCACACCGGACAGTGCGGCCTTGACCTTCTCCGCCTTCGGGCCGCTCGTGGTCACGTCGGCGCGCGCCGGGATCCCGTACGCGTCAGCTGCTTTCGCCTGGGCTTCCGGCGAGAACAGGAAGTCGAGCAGCTTCTTGGCGTTGTCGGCGTGCGGCGCGTTGGTGACGAGCCCGGCGTAGTACGGCAGCGCGAACGTCGAGCGTTTGCCCTGCGCGTCGGCCGGGAAGAACACCGAGAAGCCACCGCTCTTGTCGATCTCGGCGAGGTTCATCTGCACATCCCCGTTGGCGACCAGGATCTCGCCCTTGGCGACCTTCGGCTGGAGCTTGCCGGTGGACGAGGAAGGGCCGACGTTGCTGGCCTCCAGCCGGTGGAGGTAGTCGAGCGCGCCCTGCTCGCCGAGGACGTGCTGGAGCTGCAGGAGAACCGCGGTGCCGTCGCCCGCCTCGCCGGGCGTGGAGTACTGGATCTTGCCCTTGAGCGACGGCGCGAGGAGATCGTCCCAGGTCTTCGGCGCCGGGGTCTGGGCGTTGTGGATGAAGCTCAGGTAGTTGTTCATCATCGCGAAATAGCGGCCCTGCGGGTCCTTCTGCGGGACGGGCACCTGGTCGGCCCCCTGCGGGCTCGACGGTGCGAGCAGGCCCTGGGCGGCGGCGCGCTGGATGAACGGCGGCAGCGTCACCAGGAGATCGGCCTGGGTGTTGGCCTTCTCCTTCTCGACCCGGGAGGCCACCTCGCCCGAACCGGCGGTCACCGCCTGGACGGTGATGCCGGTCTTGGCCTTGAACTCCTCGAACCGGGCGGTGTACCAGTCCTCCAGTCCGTCTACTGTGTACACCACGACGCTCTTGTCACCGCTCGCGCCGCCCGCGGTGCCCCCGCACGCGGTCAGCACGGCCAGCAGCGTCGCGGCGAGGGCGGCGGTCACCAGCCGCTTGGTGGTCTTCATGTCTTGCTCGCTCCTCAGGCAGGGTTCAGCAGTTCGGGGAGTTCACGGATCGAATCGAGGACATGGGTGGCTCCGGCCGCGACGAACTCGTCCCGCTTGCCGGAACCGGTGAGCACACCGGCCACAATGGACGCTCCGGCACGGAGTCCGGTTTGGACGTCTACCGGGGTGTCCCCGGCGACGGCGACGTTCCGCACGTCACCGATCTCCAGCCGCAGCGCCGCGGTCAGCACGAGGTCGGGATACGGCCGTCCGCGCACGCCTTCACCGGGCGCGAGCACGAGATCGGCGACGTCGTGCCAGCCCAGCGCGTCGAGGATGGCGTTCTGCGTGGCGGGGGCGAACCCGGTGGTGAGGGCGACCTTGACGCCGTTCTCCCGGAGACCGCGGATGACGTCCTCGGCGCCCGGGATCGGCGCGCATTCGCCGCCGGCGACGAGTTTTTCGTACGCGCGCTGGAACTCTTCGTTGGCGGCGACGGCCTTGGCCTCGTCGCCGAGCATGGCGCGGAAGACGGTGATCTTCGACTGGCCCATGGTGTCGATGACGTACTTCAGCATTTCCGGGTACCGGCTGTCCTCTTCGGACACTCCGGCAGCGGCGATGGCGGCGGTGAAGGCCCGCACGACGAGCCCGTCGTCGGCGACGGTGGTGCCGGCCATGTCCAGTACGGCCAGTTCGATGGTCACAGTCCCAGCTCCTCTGCGGTGTCTTCGGCGATGGCGGGTGAACAGGTCATGCCGCGGCCGCCGGGCCCGGTGACCAGCACGGCGTTGCCGGCGACCCGCTCGCGGTGCACGATGCGCGCCGGATCGGTGGCCTGCGCGTAGACCCCGGCCCAGCGACGGCGGATCCGGGGCAGCGGACGGCCGAGCAGCGCGGCGGCGACCTCGGCGAGATGGTCGTACGGGTCCTCGTCGACGTCGAAACCGAACGGCTCGTCGTACTCGTGGGTGTCGCCGATGGTCAGCGAGCCGTCGAGCCGCTGCACCATCAGCAGCTGCATGGCGTTGCGCGCGGCGACCTCGCCCTGGGGCTGCCCGGAGTTGAGCGCGTCGAGGGCGTCGCCACGGTAGGCCGGGTAGTAGCGGAAGCTGTCGGCGTCGGCGACGGACGTGGTGAGCGGTTCGCCGAGCGGCTCGGTCTGGGCCATCTGCAGCCGGACGCGGCGCACCGGCGCCGGGCCCGCCAGCTCGCGGACGAGCCCGCCGAGCCACGCGCCGGTGCAGAACACGACGACGTCCCCGACGTGCCGCTCGCCGCGGTCGTCGACTACGCCGTTGCCGGTCAGTTCGCGGACTTCGCGACCCGGGAGCCAGGTGTAGCGGCCGGTCTTTTCGAGCGCGGCCCGCAGCGCGGGCTGGGCGACGCGGGGCTCGACGGCGCCGTCGCGATCGCACCACAACGCACCGAGGAAGTCGCCGCGCAACGCGGGATTCAGCTCGCGGGTCTCGGCGGCGTCGAGAAGCTTGAACCCGCGATCGGCCGCCTCCGCGCTCGCCGTCACCTGCCGCGCCACGGCGAGTTCCGCCTCGGTGCGGACGACGGTGAGGGAACCGTTGGGACGGAAACCCACCCCCGGCACCTCCGCGCCGATCCGCTCCCACAGCACGCGGGCCCGCTGGGCCGTCGCCAGCTCCGGCCCGGAGGCACGGCCCCCGACCCAGACCAGCCCGAAGTTCCGCACGGACGCGCCGCGCGCCTCGGGCTCGCGTTCGAGCTGGACCACTTCATGACCGCGTTCGACGGCCTGCCAGGCGTGCATCGTGCCGAGCACGCCACCGCCCACAACAAGGATTCGCACGCCGCCTACGCTCGCCGCCGGCCGCCAACGGAGCCTGGCCACCGGACGAACGCCGGGTGAAGCGACCCCGAATATTGGACCAGATGAGTTACCGTTCCGTTATATTCTGCCGCCACCATCGCCCTCATGTCGCGGGGGGGGGCGGGTTGGCCCGGGGAATGAGGTCACACGCGTGGGGTGGAGCACCCCCCCGCCCGCCCCCGAGCGGCTGAGGTGGGGGGGGAGCGCTGTGGGGGGGGGTAGGTGGT
>NZ_JBHYIQ010000085.1:31596-38471 GCF_042739895.1 Amycolatopsis sp. NPDC059021 | reverse complement strand
AGCGCCCGCCCCCCCCCCCCCCCCGCCCGCCCGGGCCCGCCCTATGCCGCTTCCCGCCTCATTCCCTGGTTTGAGCGCTGTGAAGGAGGCCTTCAGGGCTATTCGACGCGGCCGAGGCGGGTCATGAAGCTGAGCCGGTCACCGCGGAAGAGCGAGCGGACCCGTTCGAACGGTTCGCCGTCAGGCCCCCACGAGATCCGGTGCATGAGCAGCATCGGCAGCGCCGGGTTCGTACCGATCAGCAACGCTTCCCGCGGCGTCGCGAGCACGGTCTCGACGCGCTCTTCGGCGCCGTCGAACACGACACCGAGCCGCTCACGCAGGCAGGCGTACAGCGATTGCTCCGGATCGAACACGTCGAGCAGCGTCGGGAACCGGGCGGCACGCAGATATGTCGACTCGAGGCCGACGCGTTCGGCGTCGGCGAGCAGCACCCGCTCGATGTGGATGATCTCGTCCTCCGGCGCGATCCGCAGGTCGGCGGCGAGCGCGGGTCCCGCGGCGCGGCGTTCGAGGGTGATCACGTTCCGGCCGGGCTCGATTCCCTGCTGCCGCAGGCCTTCGGTGTAGCTGACCAGTGCGAGCGGCTGCACGATCTTCGGCGGGGCGACGTAGGTCCCGCTCCCCTGCCGCCTGCTGAGCCTGCCTTCGAGGACGAGTTCCCCGACCGCCTGGCGGACGGTCGCGCGCGAGACCTCGAACCGTTCGCACAGTTCCCGCTCGGTCGGCAGCGCGCTGCCCTCGCCGAGTTCGGCGATCACCTCCAGCAGGCCGACCTTGACCGCGTAGTAGCGCGGGATGCGGCCGTGCTCGGGGATCCCGTCGCGGACGGGGCCGTCGGCGGAGAGGCGGGTCAGCGAGGAACGTGCGGTCACGGAACCCGAGACTAGGCCCTCCGGACGCGGACGTGGTTCGCTGTCCCGCGACAAGGCACGCCGACGCGAAGGATCACCCGGATGAGCTCGACCCCGATGGCCCGGCGGCTCGGCCTCGGCGACGCGGTGTTCCTCGGCCTCGGCTCGATGATCGGGGCCGGGGTGTTCGCCGCGTTCGCCCCGGCCGCCCGCGCGGCGGGGGCCGGGCTGCTGCCCGCGCTCGCGCTCGCCGCCGTGGTCGCCTACTGCAACGCGACGTCGTCGGCCCGGCTGGCCGCGCGGTATCCGGAGTCCGGCGGGACCTATGTGTACGGCAGGGAACGGCTCGGCGAATTCTGGGGTTTCCTGGCGGGCTGGGGATTCGTGACCGGCAAGACGGCCAGTTGCGCGGCGATGACACTGACCGTCGTCGCCTACGCCGCGCCGGGACTGGACCGGCCGTGGCGGAGCGTGCTCGCGGTCGCGGTGGTCGCGGCGCTGACCGGGGTCAACTACCGTGGCGTGCACCGCTCGGCGCTGGCGACGCGGGTGATCGTCACGATCACCTTGGTGGTGCTGGCTTTGTCGGTCGCCGCGATCTCCTCGGGCGGAACGGCGTTCGCCGTCACGCCGTTCGCGGAGTTCCGGACGGGCGGAGTGCTGGAGGCGGCGGGACTGTTGTTCTTCGCGTTCGCGGGGTACGCGCGGCTCGCGACGCTCGGCGAGGAGGTCCGCGACCCGGCCCGCACGATCCCGCGCGCCATCCCGCTCGCGCTCGGGCTCACCCTCGTCGTCTACGCCGCCCTCGCGGTGGTGCTGCTCGTCCGGCTCGGGCCCGCGGCGCTCGCCGCGAGCGCCGACCCGATCGCGGCGGCGGTGTCCGGATCGCCGTGGCCGTGGCTGACGCCGGTCGTGCGTGCCGGTGCCGCGCTCGCCGCGCTGGGTTCGCTGCTCGCGCTGATCCTCGGGGTGTCCCGGACGACGCTGGCGATGGCCCGCGACGGGCATCTCCCCCGGTTCCTGGCCGTCATCCATCCCCGGTTCGGCGTACCGCACCGGGCCGAGCTGACAGTCGGGGCGATCGTCGCGGTACTGGCCGCGTCGATCGATCTTCGCGGCGCGATCGGGTTTTCGTCCTTCGCGGTCCTCGCGTACTACGCCGTGGCCAACTCCGCCGCTTTGACGCTTCGCCGCGACGAGAACCGCGCGCCCCGCGTCATCGGGGTCGTCGGCCTGCTCGGCTGTGTCGTCCTGGCGTTCAGCCTGCCATGGACATCGGTGGTGATCGGCTGCGGGGTGCTCGCGCTCGGCGCCGCCGCCTACGGTGTGCGACGGTTTCGCCGCTGAGTCCATTGTGGACTACCAGGTTACGGGCTTGTAACCAGTCTCGTTCGTGACCCATTTGCCGGAAAGACCCGAAGAAAGTCGGTAGTCCCCGTGTGGGTGCCTCTGGTGTAGTCGGTGGGCGGCCGCGCGTAGTGCTCAGTATCCACTGTGGACTCCGGAAGGAATGATCCCTTGGCCCCCCAGCGATGGTTCACCCTGCTCAGAAACGCCGCGATCGGTCTCGCGGCGGCCGCGACGATCTCCTCGTTCGCCACCCCGGCGGTCGCGGCCGAGCCCCCGTCCACCGACGTCATCGGCGGAACCCGTGCCGCGCAAGGAGAATTCCCGTTCATGGTGCGGCTGTCCATGGGCTGCGGCGGAGCGCTCTACACCAGCCAGATCGTGCTGACCGCGGCGCACTGTGTCAGCAGGACGGGCGCGAACAGCTCGATCACCGCCACCGTCGGCGTGGTCGACCTGCAGAGCACCAGCGCGCAGAAGGTGAAGTCGACCTATGTGTACCGGTCACCGACCTACGGCACGGACACCGGTGGTGACTGGGCGCTGATCAAGCTCGCCAGCCCGGTCAGCGGCCTCGCGACGCTGCCGATCGCGACGACGTCGTCGTACAACAACGGCACCTTCACGATCGCGGGCTGGGGCGCGGCGACCGAAGGCGGGTCGCAGCAGCGTTACCTGCTCAAGGCGCAGGTCCCGTTCGTCGCCGACAGCACCTGCCAGGCGCAGGGCGGCTCGTACGGCGAACTCATCCCGAGCGCGGAGATCTGCGCGGGCAACGTGTCGGCCGGCGGGGTGGACACCTGCCAGGGCGACTCCGGCGGGCCGATGTTCCGGCGGGACAACAACAACGCCTGGATCCAGGTCGGCATCACCAGCTGGGGCGACGGCTGTGCCCGGCCGCACGCGCCCGGCGTGTACACCGAGGTGAGTACGTTCGCGTCGGCGATCGCGGACGCCGCCAAGAAGATCTAGGGCCCCGAGCTGAGCTGAAGGGGACTTTTCTCGCATGGCATGCGAGAAAGTCCCCTTCAGCGGGTCTTGTCCAGGCGGGACAGTGCCTCCTCGTACCCGGACACGAGTTCGGCGATGACCTCGGCGACGCTGCGGACCCGGTCCATCCTGCCGACGATCTGCCCGACCGGCATGGCCACGAGGTTCGGGTCCTTCGCCGCGTGCATCCGGTGGTGCGCCGGGGAGACGAGCAGGTTCTGCAACGGCATCGGCAGCGGTTCGGGCGCGTCCGGGGCCGCCCACGCCTCGGTCCACCGGGTCTTGAGCAGCCGCGCCGGTTTCCCGGTGTAGATCCGGCTGCGCACGGTGTCGGAGGAACTCGCGGCCACGAGCGCGCTCTGGATCGCGCCCGATCCGGTCATCGTCTGCAGGTATTCCTCGGTGGCGAGCCAGAACGAGCCCATCCACACCCCGGACGCGCCGAGCGCGAGCGCCGCGGCGGCCTGCCTGCCCGAGCCGATCCCGCCCGCGGCGAGGACCGGGGCCCGGTCGCCGACGGCGTCGGCGATCTCCGGGACGAGCACCATCGAGGCGATCTCCCCGGTGTGGCCGCCCGCCTCGTAGCCCTGCGCCACGACGATGTCGACGCCGTTGGCGACATGCCGCGCGGCGTGCTCTGCCTTGCCGGCGAGCGCCGCCACCGGCACGCCCGCGGCGTGGGCCTGCGCGATGACGTCCTCCGGCGGCGAGCCGAGCGCGTTCGCGATCAGCTTGATCGGGTGCTTCAGCGCGACGTCGACCTGCGACCGCGCGACCGAGTGCAGCCAGCCCAGCACCCCGTCGCGTTCGGCGCCCTCGCCGGGCAGCGGTGGCACGCCGAGTTCGGCGAGCACCCTGTCCACGAACGCGCGGTGTTCGTCCGGGATGAGCTTGCCGAGGTCGACCTGGGTGCCCTCGGCGGGGATCTTCGCGGGCATCACGACGTCGACGCCGTACGGTTTCCCGTCGGTGTTCTCGTCCATCCAGTCGAGAACGGCGTCGAGTTCGGCGGCGTCGTTGAACCGGACGCAGCCGAGCACGCCTATGCCGCCGGCCCGGCTGATGGCGGCCGCGACGTGTTCCGACGGGGTGAACCCGAAGATCGGCAGGTCGATCCCGAACCGATCGCAGAGCGGAGTCCGCATCCGTTACCTCCTAGACGGGCTGGTTCGCGGGCGGGTGCTCGGCGGCGTACCGCTGCGCCCAGGGGTAGTCCGGTTTACCGCTCGGCGTGCGGCCGATCTCCTCGGTGAGCCACACCGTGCGGGGCACCTTGTACCCCGCGATCTCCCCGCGCACATGCGCCTCGAGGCTCGCGAAGTCCACGGCGGCACCGTCGCGCGGCTGGATCACCGCGGCGACGCGCTGGCCCAGCCGCTCGTCCGGCACGCCGATCACCAGCGCGTCGAAGACGTCGGGATGCGATTTCAGCGCACCTTCCACCTCCTCCGGATAGACCTTCTCGCCGCCCGTGTTGACGCACTGGGACCCACGGCCGAGCAGCGTGACCGTGCCGTCCTCCTCGTAGCGAGCGTAGTCGCCGGGTACGACATAACGGGCTCCGTCGACCTCCGCGAAGATCGTCCGGCTCTTCTCGGGGTCGTTGTAGTAGCCGAGCGGGACGTGCCCGCGCCGGGCGATGAGGCCGATCGCGCCCGGCTCCGGCGGCACGGCGTTGCCGTCCTCGTCGAGCAGGATGGCGTCCTTGCCGAACTGGACGCGCGGGCCCGCGCTGTGGTCGGAATCCTTGCCCACCATGCCGATTCCGGTGAACCCGCTCTCCGACGAACCGATTGCGTCGGTGATCACCACGTTCGGCAGGAGACCGAGGAACTCCTGTTTGACCGAGTGCGAGAACAACGCGGCGTGACTCGAAACGGCGACGATCGACGACGCGTCGTAGTCACCCTCGCGATAGGCCTCGATGAGCGGGCGGGCCATCGCGTCGCCGACGATCGTGAGGACCTGGACCTTGTTGTCCTGCACGGCTTTCCACACGTCGTGCGCGTCGAACCGCGGGACGAGCACGACCGGGCTGCCGGTGAACAGCGCGCCGAACGCGGCCCACTGCGCTGCGCCGTGGATGAGCGGCGCGGCGGGGAGCCGTACGAGGCTGCCCGACTTGCCCTGCTCGGCGAGCGTCCATTCGTCCGGGACGTATTCGCCGGTGACGAAGTTGATGCCGCCGCCGAGCGCGCGCCAGATGTCCTCGTGGCGCCACAGGACGCCCTTGGGGTAACCGGTGGTGCCGCCGGTGTAGAGGATGTAGAGATCGTCGGCGCTGCGTTCGCCGAAGTCGCGTTCGGGCGATTCGGCGGCCAGCGACGTTTCGTAATCGACTCCGCCGTAGCTCTCGTAATCCCCGCCGGTGCCGTCGTCCACGACGACAACGTGTTTCAATTTCGGGGTTTCCGGCAGCACGGCGGCGACCTTGTCCGCGTACTGCCGTTCGTGGACGAGCGCGACGAGGTCGGCGTTGGTGAACAAGTACTTCAGTTCACCGTGGACATAACGGTAGTTGACGTTGACGGCGATCGCGCGCAGCTTGTAGGCCGCGATCATCGCCTCCAGCGCCTCGATGGAGTTCCGGGAGTAAACACCGATGTGGGATCCGCGTCCCACGCCGTGCGCGGCCAGGTGGTGGGCGAGGCGGTTGGCCCTCGCCTCCAGCTCGGCGAAGGTGACCCGCCGGTCACCGCACACGACCGCGACACGTTCCGGCACGGCGTCGACGGCGTGCTCGAGTAGATCCGCGATGTTGAGTGCCACGCCCCTAAAGTAGAACATGTTATCGTTCTGAGCAATGGCAACGAGGCTTCCAGGAGGTATCCGTTGAGCGAGCCGCACGCGCTGGTGGAGCGGGACGGGCAGACGCTCGTCGTCACGATGAACCGGCCCGAAGCGAAGAACGCGCTGACCGGCGAGATGCTCGGGATCATGACCGAGGCCTGGGACCGCGTCGACACCGACGACGACATCCGCAGCTGCGTCCTCACCGGCGCGGGCGGCGCGTTCTGCGCGGGCGCGGACCTGAAGTCGATGTCCCGCAACGCGCCGAGCGACGCGTTCGATCGTGGGGCGTTCGACCCGGCCCGAATCGAAGGACTGCTGAAGGGACGTCGGCTCACGAAGCCGCTCTTCGCCGCCGTCGAAGGACCCGCCATCGCGGGCGGGACGGAAATCCTGCAGGGAACGGACATCCGTGTCGCCGGGGAGAGCGCGAAGTTCGGGGTGTCCGAGGCGCGGTGGAGTCTGTACCCGATGGGTGGATCGGCGGTCCGGCTGCCGCGTCAGATCCCGTACACCGTCGCGGCGGATCTGCTGCTCACCGGGCGGCACATCACCGCGGCCGAGGCCCGCGAAATCGGGCTGATCGGCCATGTCGTGCCGGACGGAAAGGCGCTGAACCGGGCGCTGGAGCTGGCCTCGCTCGTCAACGCCAACGGCCCCCTCGCCGTCCGCGCGATTCTCAAGACCATGCGCGACACCGAAGGCATGCACGAGGAAGAGGCCTTCAAGCTCGACGCCCAGTACGGCATCGCCGTCTTCGCCAGCGCCGACGCGAAGGAAGGCCCCCGTGCCTTCGCCGAGAAACGCCGCCCCAACTTCCACGGCCGCTAACGGCGAGTCCCACACCCGAAAGCCCGAGTCCCACGTTCGCGAGCCCGAGTTCCACATTCGCGG
>NZ_JBHYIQ010000085.1:20929-31586 GCF_042739895.1 Amycolatopsis sp. NPDC059021 | reverse complement strand
CCCACCAAGTGCCCCCCCCCGTCTACCACCCTCGCTCCGCCGCGGGGGCCGCGCGTCGGGCCAAACTCGATGTCGTGAGTGTGGGACTCGGGCTCCTGAATGTGGGACTCGCGTTACGGGACGGGGTGGCCTTCCCAGTAGGGGGCGCGGAGGCGGCGTTTGTAGAGCTTGCCGTTGGGGTCGCGCGGGAGTTCGTCGAGATAGTCGACGCTGCGGGGCAGCTTGAACTTGGCGAGGCGGGTGGCGGCGTAGGTGAGCAGCTCCGCGGTGAGGTCGTCGGAGGGTTCGACGCCGGGGGCGGGCTGGACGACGGCCTTGATCTCCTCGCCCCAGTCCTCGTGCGGGACGCCGAACACGGCGACGTCGGCGACCTTCGGATGCATCACCAGCTCGCCCTCGATCTCGGCCGGATAGATGTTGACGCCGCCCGAAATGATCAGATCCGCCTTGCGGTCGTGCAGGAAGAGATAGCCATCCTCGTCGAGATGACCGACGTCGCCGAGCGTGAACAAATCGCCCACCCTGGCCTTTTCGGTCTTCGCCTTGTCCTTGTGGTACTCGAACTTCGAGTCGCCCATCTTCATGTACACCGTGCCGGTCTCCCCCGCCGGCAGCTCGTTCCCGTCGTCGTCGAGGATCTTGATCGTCGAACCCGGCCACGGCAGCCCGACCGAGCCCGGCTTCCGCAGCCAGTCCTCCCCGTTGATCACCGTGCCGCCGCCCTCGGTCGCCGCGTAGTACTCGGTGACCACCGGGCCCCACCAGTCGAGCATCCGGCGCTTGACTTCCAGCGGGCACGGCGCGGCGCCGTGGATCATCACCCGCAGTGAACTCAGGTCGTACTTCGCGCGGACGTCGCCGGGCAGCGCGAGCAGGCGCCGGAACTGGGTCGGCACCATGTGACTGTGCGTGACCCGATGCCGCTCGATCAGCCGCAGCATCTCCTCGGGGTCCCAGCGGTCCATGAGCACCGCCGGATGCCCGAGCTGCAGCGAGATCGCGACGAAGTTGAGCACCGCCGTGTGATACAGCGGCGAACCGCACAGGTGGACGTGGTTGTCGAAGGGCTGGATCCCGAACACGCCGAAGAACCACGTCGACGCCGCGGGCACCTGGTCCGGATCGGCGCCGGTGAGCGGACGCCGGACACCCTTCGGGCGGCCGGTCGTGCCGGAGGTGTACAGCATCGGCGACCCGGCCGTGCGCCGCTCCGGCCTGCCGTCGCCTTCGCCGGCGCCGAGTTCCTCGATGCGCCGGAAGCCGGGCACGTCGCCGACGGCGAATCGCGCGGACGCGGGGATGCCCGCTTCGTCCGCCGCGGCCACCGCCGTTTCGGCGAACCGTTCGTGCGCGAGGAACGCCTTCGCCCCGCTGTCGGTGAGGATGTAGGCGATCTCGGGCCCGACGAGGTGCCAGTTGACCACGACGATGTACAACCCGGACTGGATCGCGGCGAAGTACGCGGCGACCAGTTCGGAACTGTTCGGCTGCAACAGCACCACGACGTCGCCGGTTTCGAGGCCGAGCGCCTCGAGACCGAGCGCGTACTTGTTCGCCTTGGCGGCCAGCTCGCCATAGCCGACCGCCCGGCCGTCCGGGTCGATCAGGGCGGGCAGCTCCGGCTGCTCCCCGGCGATGTTCCACAGTCCGAGCGTCTTCGCGGCAGTCGTCGACATACCGCAAATCTAGAACGCGTTCCACTCGTCGGCAATACACCGCCAGCAGGTTCTTGCCGTGAATTCGAGAACGTGTTTCACTCAGAACGTGACGGCCAGTGCATCCGAGACCCCCTTGTCGGCCCCGCTCGACATCGGCTTCGACTACACCCGATCGACCGGGCCCGTGCTCGGCCGGTTCGTCAACTCCCTGCGCGAGCGCCGGATCGAGGGCGTCCGCGGCAGCGACGGACGGATCCACGTACCCCCGGTCGAATACGACCCGGTCACCGCGGCACCGCTGGACGAATTCGCCCCGGTCGCCGAGGAGGGCACCGTCGTCTCGTGGTCGTGGTGCGCCGAACCTCTCGACGGCCAGCCGCTGAGCCGCCCGTTCGCGTGGGCGCTCATCCGGCTCGACGGCGCGGACACCGCGCTGCTGCACGCGGTCGACGCGGGCACGCCGGAGAACGTCCACACCGGACAGCGGGTCCGCGTGCGGTGGGCCGACGAAACCGTCGGGCACATCCGGGACATCGCGTACTTCCTGCCCGCGGACTCCCCCGACACCACTCCGACCGAGGACCCGCCACCGGTCGCGAAACGCGAGGACGACGCCCCCGTCGCCGTCGTGATCACCCCGGTGCACCTGGGCTACCGGCATTCCGCGTCCCCGGAGGAAAGCCGTTACCTGCGCGCACTCGCCGAAGGACGGCTGATCGGGCAACGTTGCCCCGCCTGCGCGAAGGTCTACATCCCGCCGCGCGGCGCCTGCCCGACCGACGGCGTGCCGACCACCGAAGAGGTCGAGCTTCCCGACACCGGCATCGTCACGACGTTCTGCATCGTCAACGTCCCGTTCCTCGGCCAGCGGATCCAGCCGCCGTACGTCGCCGCGTACATCCTGCTGGACGGCGCCGACATCGCCTTCCTCCACCTGGTGCTCGGCTGCGACGCGGCCGACGTCCGGATGGGGATGCGGGTCCGCGCGGCCTGGAAACCGCGTGAGGACTGGTGGACGTCGCTGGAGAACATCAGCCATTTCGAGCCGACCGGCGAGCCGGACGCGCCGTACGAATCCTTCGCCCATCACCTGTGAGGTCCCTGATGCCAGACGTCGCCGTCGTGGGGTTCGCGCAGGCCCCGAACGTCCGGGCAACCCCGGGCACCACCAACGGCGTGGAAATGCTCGTGCCGATCTTCGCCGAGGTCTTCGCCGCCACCGGGCTGTCCAAAAAGGACATCGGATTCTGGTGCTCCGGCTCGTCGGACTACCTCGCCGGACGCGCCTTCTCGTTCATCGCCGCGGTGGACGCGATCGGCGCGTTCCCGCCGATCCACGAATCCCACGTCGAGATGGACGCAGCGTGGGCGTTGTACGAGGCTTGGCTGAAGATCCGGATGGGCGAGGTCGACACCGCGCTCGTCTACGGCTTCGGCAAGTCGAGTGCCGGAACGCTGCGCCGCGTGCTCGCGTTGCAGCTCGACCCGTACGTCGTCGCTCCACTGTGGCCGGATTCGGTGTCCATCGCGGGCATCCAGGCACGGCTGGGGCTCGACGCCGGGCTGTGGTCCGAAAAGGACCTTGCCGAGGTGGCGGCCCGCAGCAGGGCGGACGCCGCGGGCAATCCGGCCGCGCAGCTGTCCGGTACGGCCGAGGTCGCGGATCTGCTCGACACGCCGTACGTCGCGGATCCGTTGCGGGCCCACGACATCGCCCCGGTGACCGACGGCGCCGCGGTGATCGTGCTGGCCTCCGCGGAGCGCGCGAAGGACCTGGCGGAGCGCCCGGCCATCCTCACCGGCATCGAGCACCGCGTCGACTCCCCCGTGCTCGGCGCGCGGGATCTGACCCGGTCGCCGTCGACCGAATCCGCCGCCGCGGCACTGGATCTCGACGGTGTCGAAGTCGCGGAACTGCATTCGCCGTTCACGCACCAGGAACTGATCCTGCGGAACGCGCTCGGGCTCGGCGACGGCGTCAGGATCACGCCGTCGGGCGGCGCGCTGACCGGCAACCCGATGTTCGCCGCCGGGCTCGCCCGCATCGGCGAGGCGGCTAACCGGATTCTGTCCGGGGAAGCGCGGAAGACCCTCGCCCACGCGACGAGTGGCCCGGCGCTGCAACAGAATCTGGTCGCGACCCTGGAGGCACGATGAAGCAGCTCGCGGCCGTGCTGGGCACCGGCCAGACGCACCACAAGGCCAAGCGCACCGACGTGTCGATGCCGGGCCTGCTGCGCGAGGCGATCGACCGCGCGATGCTCGACGCGCAGGTGGGCTGGGACGAGATCGACGCGGTCGTCCTCGGCAAGGCGCCGGACCTGTTCGAGGGCGTGATGATGCCCGAACTGTTCCTCGCCGACGCACTGGGCGCGAACGGGAAACCGTTGCTGCGCGTGCACACCGCGGGGTCGGTCGGCGGGTCGACGGCGCTGGTGGCGACGTCGCTCGTGCAGGCCGGGATCCACCGGCGCGTGCTGACGGTGGCGTTCGAGAAGCAGTCCGAGTCGAACGCGATGTGGGGACTGTCGATCCTGCCGCCGTTCCAGATGCCGGTGGGCGCGGGGGCGGGTGGCTATTTCGCGCCGCACGTGCGGTCCTACATCCGGCGGTCCGGGGCGCCCGAACACATCGGCGCGATCGTCGCGGCGAAGGACCGGCGCAACGGCGCGCTCAACCCGTACGCGCATCTGCAGCAGGACGACATCACGGTGGAATCCGTGCAGGCGTCGCAGATGCTGTGGGACCCGATCCGCTACGACGAGACGTGCCCGTCCTCGGACGGCGCCTGCGCGATGGTGATCGGCGACGAGGCGGCGGGCGACGCCGTCCCCGGCGGCGCCGCGTGGGTGCACGCGACCGCGATGCGCACCGAGCCGACGACGTTCGCCGGCCGCGACCAGGTCAACCCCCAGGCCGGGCGCGACGCCGCGGCCGCGTTGTGGGCCGAAGCCGGCATCACCGACCCACTGTCCGAAGTGGACGTCGCGGAGATCTATGTGCCGTTCTCCTGGTTCGAGCCGATGTGGCTGGAGAACCTCGGGTTCGCCGAAGAGGGCCAGGGCTGGAAGGTCACCGAGGCCGGGGACACCGCGCTCGGCGGGCGGCTGCCGGTGAACGCGTCCGGCGGCGTGCTCTCGTCCAACCCGATCGGCGCGTCCGGGATGCTGCGGTTCTCCGAGGCCGCGAAACAGGTCATGGGCCGCGCCGGGGACTACCAGGTCGACGGCGCCCGCGTCGCGCTCGGCCACGCCTACGGCGGCGGGTCGCAGTACTTCTCGATGTGGGTGGTCGGCTCCGCCAAACCCGGCTCCTGACCCCGCGTACCCAGAACGCGAACTCGCGTACCCGGACGGTCGGTTGGCGTACCTGGAGGGTCGGTTGGCGAACCGGCTCCCTGGGTACGTGAGCCGACCCTCGGGGTACGCGAGTTCGCCGTGCCAGGTCCGAAAATCCTTGACACGTTCCGAGAATCCCGGGTACATGTTGACGGTTCGCCGCATGTGACAACGATGTCAACATCCTGGGAGGCTTGCCCATGCGTGCCCGCCTGCTCCTCGCCGCGACGCTCGTGCTCCCGCTCGTCACCGCCGTGCCGGCGGCGGCGCATCCCCGGCCGTCGAACGTCGACCTGGTGAACCCGATGATTGGCACCACGGGCACGGATCCGAGCGAGTACGGCGGCATGATCCCGAGCACCGCGCCGCCGTTCGCGATGACGCGGTGGTCGCCGATGACGCGGCAGAACTGGGTCAGCCGCCTGCCGTATCACCACGACGACACGAAGATCACCGGGTTCATCGGCACCCACCAGCCGGCGATCTGGATGGGCGACTACGGCTACGTGTCCGGAATGCCCGGGATCGGCGACGTCAAGCCGGGCAGCGACGCGCGGGCGATGCCGTTCACCCACGCGGACGAGAAGGCATCGCCGCAGAAGTACGCGGTCAAAATGCAGGCGGGCGGCGGGAAGACCGTCGGCGCCGAGCTGACGGGGACGTCGCGCATCGGCGTCATGCGGTTCAGCTTCCCCTCGGATTCTTCGCCGAACTTCGTGCTGGACGCGACGCGCGCGGGCATCACCGGCGGGGTCACGATCGATCCGGCACGGCGCGAGATCACCGGCTACAACCCCGACCGGCAGGATGCGAAGCTCGGGCCGTTCAAGGCGCCGCATTTCAAGGGCTACTTCGTGGCGAGTTTCGACACGCCGTTCACCGGTTACGGGACGTCGACCGGCTCCACGGTGCACGAAGGGGAACGGAGCCGCACCGACGCCGGGCTCGGCGCGTTCGTGCGGTTCCCTTCCTCGGCGCGGCAGGTGCAGGTCCGGATCGCGACCTCCTTCATCTCGGTCGACCAGGCGCGGGAGAACCTGTACCGCGAGGCCCCGGACCCGCGGGGATTCGACCGCGTCGCGGCGCGCACCAAGGCGGCGTGGAGCGAGAAGCTCGACCGCGTCGACATCGAAGGCGCGACCTCCGACCAGCTGGCGACGTTCTACACCAGCATGTTCCACGCGCTGCAGTATCCCTCCGAGATGTCGGAGTATGGCCAGTATTACAGCGCGTACGACGACAGAGTCCATAATGGAACGAGCTACACCAGCTACTCGCTGTGGGACACCTTCCGCGCCGAAAACGCTTTTCTGACGCTCTTCGCGCCCGAGCGCGTCGACGACATGGTGACGTCGATGCTGCAGGACTACCGCGAGGGCGGCTGGCTGCCGATGTGGAAGAATCCCACCGAGACCAACATCATGGTCGGGACGAACGCGGACTCGATCATCGCCGAGGCGATCGCCAAGGGCTTCACCGGATTCGACCGGAACCTGGCCTACGAAGCCGTCCGCAAGGACGCGACGACCCCGCCCGACCGGGACACCGAACTACGCTTCTCCGATCGCGAAGAGGGAACGCCGGTCGAGGCTCGCGCCGGGCTGACGACGTACAAACAGAACGGCTGGGTCGCGAACGACCGCACCGCCGAGGCGGGCTCCCGAACCCTCGACTACGCCTACGAGGACTGGGCCGTGGCCCAGGTCGCGAAGGCGCTCGGGAAGACCGACGACGCGAAGTTCTTCCTCGACCGCAGCAAGAACTACCGGAATCTCTACAACCCTTCGACGGGCTTCATGCAGTCGCGGAACTTCGACGGCTCGTGGGCGGACGGCGGCTGGACCGAGGGTAACCAGTGGGTCTACAGCTTCGACGTCATGCACGACGTCCCTGGCCTGATCTCCTTGATGGGCAAGGAGAAGTTCCTGTCGCTCTTGGACAGGCACTTCGCCGAGGGACACAACAACCACACCAACGAACCCAGCCATCACATCGGTTATCTGTACGACTACGCGGGACGACCGTGGCAGACCCAGGCACAGGTGCGGAGCATCGCGGCGGCGAACTACGCGAACCGGCCGGACGGGCTGACCGGCAACGACGACTGCGGGCAGATGTCGTCCTGGTATCTGCTGTCCTCGCTGGGGATCTACCCGGTCAACCCGGCGTCCGACCAGTACGCGGTGGGCAGCCCGTTCTTCCGGAAGGTCACGGTGCGGCTGCCGGGCTCCCGGCGTCCGCTGGTGGTCTCGGCGCCGGGCAACGCCGCGGACAAGCCATACGTGCAATCGTTGCGGCTCAACGGAAAACCGATTACCCGGCCGTTCCTGAGCCAGCGTGATCTCACCGGAGGCGGCGAGTTGCGGTTCGCGATGAGCGCCGAGCCGCAGCCGTGGGGTGGCGACGGCACCCCACCCGGCCACCGGTGACGAAGAGGCTCCTGATTCCGTGGTTCTCAGGACGTCCGGTCAAGACGCGTAACCGAAAGACTTGACTCACCGGCTGGCCCGGCGCCTCCTGTTACGTTCGGCAGGATCGCACTTTTCCTTGACTGGAAGGCATTCCATGCTTCGCAAGACGATCGCGGGCCTTGTCGCCACGCTGCCGATTCTCGTCGGCGTCGCCGTCCTCGCCCCGGCTTCCGCGGCAGCGGACACCTACTGCTGCGCGATCGGCATGTCCGGTGGCGGGACCACCCCTCCGCCTCATGGGAGTGGCGGGACCACACCGCCCCCGCACGGTGGCGGGACCACACCGCCGCCTCACGGTGGCGGAACCACACCGCCCCCGCGGGGAAACTGAGCACCGGGCCGGGCAACAGCATCGCCCGGGGTGTCACGCCGACGGGAAACCCGCCGACGCGACGCCCCGGGTTTCGGCGTACTTCGCCACGGACCCGGCCAGACCGTGGTCTCGGGCCCTTTGCGGGAGTCAGCCGTAGTTCACCGGGTAGTGCTTGATCCCGTTGAGCCAGCTGGAGCGGAGCCGCTGCGGCGGGGCCGCCTCGGTGATGCCGGGCATGACGTCGGCGATGGCGTTGAAGATCAGGTCGATCTCGAGCCGGGCGAGGTTGGCGCCGATGCAGTAGTGCGAACCGGTGCCGCCGAAACCGACGTGCGGGTTGTCCTCGCGCAGGATGTCGAACCGTTCCGGGGCGTCGAAGACGTCGGGGTCGAAGTTGGCCGAGCTGTAGAACATGCCGACCCGGTCGCCCGCGTGGATCTCCTGGCCGCCGAGCACGGTGTCCCGGGTGGCGGTGCGCTGGAACGCGACGACGGGGGTGGCCCAGCGGACGATCTCGTCGGGCGCGGTCTTCGGGCGCTGGTCGCGGTAGATCTCCCACTGCTCGGGGTGATCCAGCAGCGCCTTCATCCCGTGGGTGATGGCGTTGCGCGTGGTTTCGTTGCCGGCCACGGCGAGCAGGATGACGAAGAAGCCGAACTCGTCGGAGGCGAGCGACTCGCCGTCGACGTCGGCCTGGATGAGCTTGGTGACGATGTCGTCCATCGGGCATTTTCGCCGTTCCTCGGCCATGTTCCAGGCGTAGCCGAGGATCTCGGCGGAGGCGGCGACCGGCTCGACGTCGTATTCGGGGTCGTCGTAGGCGATCATCTGGTTGGACCAGTCGAAGATCTTGAGCCGGTCCTCCTGCGGGATGCCGATGAGCTCGGCGATGGCCTGCAACGGGAGTTCGCAGGCGACGTCGGTGACGAAGTCGCCCGCGCCCTTCTTCTTCGCCTCGGCGACGATTCGCTCGGCGCGGTCACGCAGCGTGTCTTCGAGCCGGGAGATCGAGCGCGGTGTGAAGCCCTTCGAGACGATGCGCCGGAGCTTCGTGTGCTGCGGCGCGTCCATGTTCAGCAGGACGAGACGGTTGGCGTTGAGCATCTCGTCGGTGGTGTTCTCGTCGAACCGGATGATCGCGGTCTTCTCGCTCGACGAGTAGAGCTGGCTGTCCCGCGAGACTTCCTTGACGTCCGCGTGCCGCGTGACCACCCAGTAGCCGTCGTCGCCGAAACCGGCGGTGTTGCGGGCCTGCGGATTCCACCACACCGGTGCGGTACGCCGGAGCTCGGCGAACTCGGCCAGCGGCAGCCGATTCGCGTAGAGGTCCGGATCGGTGAAGTCGAAACCGGCGGGGATCAGCGGAGCTGCCACAGGTGCCTCCTACGCGGTTCGCCGATGAAACACGTTCTAGAGGGGATTAGAGCATACGGCGTTAACCAAGGGAAGAGGATTCAGTGAAACCTGTTAACTTTATCGATGTGGCCGACAGAGCCGCAGGTGAGCGAGCGCTCACTCGATCAAGATCCAGATAGCGTCAATGCTGCCCGCCCTTGCCAAAAATAGGAACATGTTCTAGTTTTGGCCGGGTGAACGGTGTTGACGGACGAAAGGGACACGCATGGGCACGCCAGTGATCGTCGAGGCCGTGCGCACCCCGATCGGCAAGCGCCGAGGGTGGCTGGCCGGGCTGCACGCGGCCGAACTGCTCGGCGCCGCGCAGCGCGCCGTGCTCGACCGGGCCGGCATCGAGCCGGAACTCGTCGAGCAGCTCATCGGCGGCTCGGTGACCCAGGCGGGCGAGCAGTCGAACAACGTCACGCGCACCGCGTGGCTGCACGCCGGGCTCCCCGAGACCGCCGGCGCGACGACCATCGACGCGCAGTGCGGCTCCGCGCAGCAGGCCGCGCACCTCATCGCGGGACTCATCGCGACCGGCGCGATCGACACCGGGATCGCCTGCGGGGTCGAGGCGATGAGCCGGGTGCCGCTCGGCGCCAACCGCGGTACCGAGGCGGGCACCCCGCGGCCGTCGTCGTGGTCGATCGACATGCCCAACCAGTACGGCGCGGCCGAACGCATCGCCGAGCGCCGCGGCATCACCCGCGAGGACGTCGACCGGTTCGGCACCGAGTCGCAGCGCAAGGCCGCCGCCGCGTGGGCCGCCGGGCACTTCGACCGCGAGATCGTGCCGGTCAAGGCGCCCGTCCTCGGCGAGGACGGCACCCCGACCGGGGAGACCCGGCTGGTGAACCGCGACCAGGGCCTGCGCGAAACCACCGTCGACGGGCTCGCGAAGCTCAAGCCGGTGCTGGACAACGGAATCCACACCGCGGGCACGTCGTCACAGATCTCCGACGGCGCCGCCGCGCTCCTGCTCATGGACGCCGGCCGCGCGAAGGCGCTCGGCCTCCGGCCACGCGCACGGATCGTCGCCCAGGCACTCGTCGGCGCCGAGCCCTACTACCACCTCGACGGCCCGGTCCGCGCCACCGAGCGAGTGCTCGCCAAGGCCGGGATGACCATCGGCGACCCGGACCTGTTCGAGGTCAACGAGGCCTTCGCGTCGGTGGTGCTGTCCTGGCAGCGCGTGCACGGCCCGGACGAGTCGCGCGTGAACGTCAACGGCGGCGCCATCGCGCTCGGGCACCCGGTGGGCAGCACCGGCTCGCGGCTGCTCACCACGGCGTTGCACGAACTGGAACGCCGGGACGCCTCCACCGCGCTCGTGACGATGTGCGCCGGCGGTGCGCTCGCCACCGCCAGCATCATCGAACGCCTCTAGAACTCGTGCGCGTTCCGGCCGGGCGCCCCGCCGCCGGTACGCGCCCGGTCCAGCGGCGGGGGGTGCCGCGGGCGGGGGATCCGGCGGGCCCC
>NZ_JBHYIQ010000085.1:7791-20919 GCF_042739895.1 Amycolatopsis sp. NPDC059021 | reverse complement strand
GGGGGGGGCGCGGGGCCGCCCGCCGCCCCCTCCCAACAGCACCACCCGCAACTCCGGGGGGCCGGCGCGGGGCGCCCGCCCGCCGGCCCCCCCCCCCCCACGGTCCAGCGGCCGGTCGAGCCGCGCGCGGCTCAACCGGCGTTCACGAGCACGGTGCGTTCGACGGGCCCCGTGCCAGGGCGTGCGAACCGGACGTGCTCCCCTCCCTCCTGCCAGTGCTCGATGAGCATCGTGTTCCCCTCGACCCAGGTGAGGACGGCGTCGGTGACGTCGAGCCGGAACAGGTGACACGGGTCGGTGTTCCCTTGTACCGCGGCGATTTCCGCCGGATCGGTCAGCTCCACCGCCGTTCCGGAGAGCTTGGCGTCCCCGCCCTCAGCCACACCGGGGTAAGCGTGGACCGCGAACCGCCCGTCCCGCCGCAGATCCCGCGCCTTGACCGCGCCGGGCATCGACCCGGCATAGATGTGGGCGCCGTGGAAGTCGAGTTCGGTGCCGCTCACCCGTGGCGAGCCGTCCCGCCGCAAGGTGGCCAGGACGTGGGTCTCCCCCGCGGTGAACCGCCGGTGGATCTTCGCCGCGAGCTCCGGTGCCTGTTCGGTGAATCCTCGCCAACTGGTCATGCCCGCAGTGTCACATCCACCACCGACAGTTTTGAGCGAAAGCAGTTGGCGCCGCGACGGGTGGGCTGCCACGATGGCGGCATGACGATTCCTTCCGGGAGCGATGCCGCGTAAGTCCCCGGCGCGTGTACGCGCCGATCTGCCACTGAAACGCCGCGCTCTCGCACCGCAGGTGATCCCGGGGATTTCCCAGGCCGCACAACGGCAAATCGCGGATTTCGAACGACGACGCGCCACACCGGGCGCCGTCGCCGAGGCGCTGGCCGTGTGGGCACAGTGGGTGCGGCAGCCGCTGCGCGCGCTGCACGGCGAGGTGTTGTCCCCGTGGCGTGAGTATGTGGGCGAACGACGGATGCTTTCCGAAGCGCTGCACGCCCTGCCACCACGCGCCCGCGGCGAACTGCGGCCGCTCGTGAAGCGGCTCGACGAGTTCTACCTGCGCCGCACCTTCGACACCCGCTCGACGAGCAACGACGACTGGTGGACCCGGCGCAGGCACCCACCCGCCGACCCCTACCTCAGCGGCGGCGAAACGTGGTGGCAGGACTGAGGTCGCGATCTCGCCGCAGTAAGGGGAAACCAGCCCGAAACAGCGAATCGTCCTGCATGATGCAGCCCATGACACCTCCCCCGCAGCCCGCGGCGGGCCGGCCGGGGCCCGTCTCGTATCCAGGGCAGGCCAGACCGTCCGGCGGCACCGCGATCACCGCGGCCGTTCTCGCGCTCGTCAAGTTCCTGATCGGTGGCTACTTCTTCGCGCGGGGCCTCAGCAACGCCCGGTTCTCCAATCTCTCCACCTGGGTCAGTTTCTCGCTTCAGATACCGATGCTGCTCCTGCTGCTGGTGGGTGCGATCTTCGTCTTCGCCCGTGTGAAGGCCGGTGCGATCCTCCTGCTGACCGGCGCGGCGCTCAGCCTGCTGACCGTGGGGGTGATCGCCGCGCTGACCGGCGGCACGTCCCTCAACTACGGCCGGTTGCTGGCCTACGCCCCGCTGACCGGTGCCCTGAACCTGCTGTCGCCGGTGCTGACCGTCCTAGTGCTGGTCCTGGCGGTACTGCCCTCGACCCGGCGGTATCTCGCCGCCGCCCGGCAACCGGCATACCCCGGTCCGCCCGTTCCGTACGGATACCCGCCGAGCCAGGGCTACGGCCCGCCGCCGCACCCCGGCCAGCATCCTCCGCAGCAGTGGTGAGGCTCAGCTAGCGGGCAGACGGGCGTCGACCTCGATCTCGAACTTCATCGCGGGGTCGGCCAGGCCGCATTCGAGCATGGTCGCGGCCGGGCGCACCTCGCCGAAGCACGCGCGCAGGACCGGCCAGCACGGCTCGAAGTCCGCGCGGTCAGGCAGCAAGTACCGCACGCGCACGACGTCGGCGAAGGTACAGCCCGCTTCGGTGAGGGCGGCCTCGACGTTCCGCAGGCACTGCGACGCCTGCTCGACGACGTCGTCGGAGATGGTCATGGTCGTGTAGTCGTAGCCGGTCGTGCCGGAGACGTGGACGCGGTCCCCGTCGACCACCGCGCGTGCGTACCCGATCTTCTCCTCGAAGGTCGAGCCGCTGAGAATCGCCCGTCGTTCAGCCATAGCGCGCACGGTATTTCAGGCGGCGCCCGCCGGTCCACCGAATAGGTCAGGCGCCATACACGGGCTCCGGTTCGACGCCTTCGGCCAGCAGTTCGGCGACGACGGGGCCGAGTTCGGCCGGGGCCCACCGGGCGCCCTTGTCCCGCTCCGGACCGTGCCGCCAGCCCTGCGCGAGGCTCACCCTGCCACCGTCCACTTCGAACACCCGCCCAGTGACGTCCGCCGATTCCTCGCTGCCGAGCCAGACGACGAGGGGTGACACGTTGTCCGGCGCCATCGCGTCGAAACCGGCGCCGGGCGCGGCCATGTCGTCGGCGAACGCCTGCTCCGTCATCCTGGTCCGCGCGGCGGGCGCGATCGCGTTGACGGTGACCCCGTAGCGGCCGAGTTCCGCCGCGGCCACCGTGGTCAGGCCGAGGATGCCCGCCTTCGCGGCGGCGTAGTTGCCCTGGCCGACGCTGCCCAGCAGGCCCGCCCCGGAGCTGGTGTTGATCACGCGCGCGGCCCGCTGCCGGCCCGCCTTCGCCTCCGCCCGCCAGTATTCCGCCGCGTGCCGCAGGGTCGCGAAGTGTCCTTTCAGGTGCACCCGCACGACCGCGTCCCACTCGTCCTCGGCCAGGTTGACCAGCATCCGGTCACGCAGGAACCCGGCGTTGTTGACCAGCACGTCGAGCCCGCCGAACTCCTCGATCGCGTTCCCGACCAGCCGGGCCGCGCCCGCCCAGTCCGCGATGTCGTCGGTGTTCGCCATGGCTTCCCCGCCCGCCGCGGTGATCTCGTCGACCACCGCCTGGGCCGGGCCCGCCTCGCCGCCCCGCCCGTCCAGCGCCGCGCCGAGGTCGTTGACGACCACCTTGGCGCCCTCGGCGGCGAACGCCAGCGCGTGCGCCCTGCCGATCCCGCGCCCCGCGCCGGTGACGATCACGACCCGCCCCGCGAGCAACCCGCTCATGCGGTCGCCTCGCTTCGCGAGACAGTGTCTGATTCCTTTTGGCGCATGACATCCATGATTCGCTCGCAAGCGTCGCTCATGACTTGCTCCCTCCGCTCGTACCCGAATTGGACGCGGCCAGGAAGGCCGGTTTCTCCCCACCGCCGTGCACCGTCAGGCACGCGCCACTGACATAGGAAGCCAAGGGGGAAGCCAGGAACGCCGCGCAGGCGCCGATCTCGTCCGGCTCCGCCAACCGTCCTAACGGGACTGTCCCGCCGACGGCGGCCACCCCGGCTTCGTCGCCGTAGTGCAGGTTCGCCAGCTCCGTCCGCACCATGCCGACGTCCAGCGCGTTCACCCGCACCTTCGGCGCCCATTCGACCGCCAGGCTCGCGGTCAGGTTGTCCAGCCCCGCCTTCGCCGCGCCGTACGAAGCCGTGCCCGGTGACGGCCGCGTTCCGCTGACACTGCTCACGTTCACGATCGCCCCGCCCGTTTCCTGCTGCTGCATCACGGCGTTCGCCGCTCGCGCCACCGCCAGCGGCGCGAGCAGGTTGAGCGCGACCACCTTCTCGTGGAAGCGCACCGACGCCGTCGCCGCTTCCGCGAACGGTGCTCCCCCGGCGTTGTTGACCACGACGTCGAGGGAGCCGTGCGCGGCGACGATGGCATCGACGAGCTTCGCCACGGCGTCGGGATCGCGGACGTCGCAGGGCAGGAACTCCGCCACCGCGCCGCCCGCCTCCACCGGCCGTGACGGCGGTGTGCGGGCGCAGGTGACCACGCCCGCGCCCGCCCGCAGGAAGGCGCGGGTGATCCCCGCACCGACCCCGCGTACGCCGCCGGTCACCAGGACCACCGCGCCGTCCAGCCGAAGTTCCAGTGCCACGCGAGACCTCCCGCCCGTGTCGAGGAAGCACCTGTACCCGCGCCGGGCACCCTGCTAACGTACCAAGCAAATGCTAGGTTTGGTAACCCGGAAGGCACCCGATGACCGTTTCGACGCATTCCCCGGAGCCCGGGGTCGCCGTGGTGACCGTGGACGCTCCCCCGGTCAACGCGCTCACCGTGCGCGGCTGGTTCGAGCTCGCCGCCGCGGTGGAGAGCGCCGGCCGTGACGAGCACACGCACGTGGTGGTGTTGCGCGCCGAGGGCCGGGGGTTCAACGCGGGCGTGGACATCAAGGAGATCCAGCGCGATCCCGGCTACGGCGCGCTGATCGGCGCCAACGAGGGCTGCGCGGCGGCGTTCTCGGCGGTGTACGACTGCGCGGTGCCGGTGATCGCGGCGGTGCACGGTTTCTGCCTCGGCGGCGGCGTCGGCCTGGCCGGCAACGCGGACGTCGTGGTGGCCAGTGACGACGCGGAGTTCGGGCTGCCCGAGGTCGATCGCGGCGCGCTCGGCGCGGCGACGCATCTGGCGCGGCTGGTCCCGCAGCACCTGATGCGCGCGCTGTACTACACCGCGTCGACGATCACCGCGCAGCAGCTGCATCACCACGGTTCGGTGTACTCGGTGGTCTCGCGGGACAAGCTCGACGAGACGGCGCTCGAGCTGGCGCGGCGGATCGCGGCGAAGGACACCCGGGTGATCCGCGCCGCGAAGCAGGCGATCAACGGTATCGACGTCCAGCCGGTGCACCGCAGCTACCGCTTCGAGCAGGGATTCACCTTCCAGCTCAACCTGGCCGGGGTTTCGGACGGGGCCCGTCAGTCCTTTTTGGATGACAAGGAGGCACGATGAGCGACAAGCGGATGAGCGTCGACGAGGTGGTCGGCGAACTACGCGACGGGATGACGATCGGCATCGGCGGCTGGGGTTCGCGGCGCAAGCCAATGGCGCTGGTGCGGGCGATCCTGCGCTCGCCGCTGAAGGATCTCACCGTCGTCTCCTACGGCGGCCCCGACGTCGGGCTGCTCGCCTCCGCAGGGAAGATCCGGCGGCTGGTGTTCGGGTTCGTCACGCTCGACTCGATCCCGTTCGACCCGTGGTTCAACCGGGTGCGTGAAGCCGGGGAAATCGCCGTCACCGAATACGACGAAGGCGTGCTCGGAACCGGGCTTTCCGCCGCCGCGCAACGGCTTCCGTTCCTGCCGACGCGGGCCGGGCTCGGCTCCGACGTCGTCCGGTTCAACCCGGACCTGCGCACTGTGCGGTCGCCATACGACGACGGCGAGGAGCTGCTGGCGGTACCCGCGCTGCGGCTGGACGCGGCACTCGTACACCTCAATCGCGCCGACGCGCGGGGCAATGCGCAGTACCTCGGCCCGGACCCGTACTTCGACGAACTGTTCGCGCTCGCCGCGGACCGGTGTTTCGTGTCCACGGAACGGATCGTGGACACCGCCGAGCTGACGACGTCCGCGCCGGTGCAGAGCCTGCTGCTGAGCCGCGCAAGTGTGCACGGAGTCGTCGAGACGCCGCGTGGCGCGCATTTCACCACCGCCGCCCCGGATTACGGCCGTGACGAACGATTCCAGCGGCATTACGCGGAATCCGCCAAGGACCCGGACGCCTGGCCGAAGTTCGTCGACCGGTTCCTTTCCGAGGACGAAAAGGCGTATCAAGCGGCAGTCGACCGTTTTTCCGAGGAGGCGGCATGAGTGACGTGACCCGCGCGGAAGTCGCGGTGACGGCGTGTGCCGAACTCTTCCGCGGCGACGGGGAAATCCTCGTCAGTCCCATGGGATTCATCCCCGCGCTCGGCGCGCGGCTGGCCCGGCTGACCTTCGAACCCGACCTGCTGCTCAGCGACGGCGAGGCGTCGTTGCTGGCGAGCACGCCCGGCGCCGGACCGCCGGTGGTCGAGGGCTGGCAACCGTTCCGGAAAGTACTGGACACCGTGGTACCGCACGGAAAACGGCACGTCGTCATGGGCGCCAACCAGGTCGACCGGCACGGGAACCAGAACATCTCCGCGATCGGCGACCACGAGCGTCCGAAGAAACAGCTGCTCGGCGTGCGCGGCGGTCCCGGCAACACCGCCAACCACCGCACGAGCTACTGGGTACCGAAGCACAGCAAGCGGGTGTTCGTCGAGCAGGTCGACATCGTGTCCGGCGTCGGCTTCGCGCGGGCGGACGAAGCCGGGTTGCGCTACCACGACGTCCACCGCGTGGTGACGAACCTGGGCGTGCTCGACTTCGGCGGCACCGGCCACGCGGCGCGGCTCCTGTCGATCCACCCGGGCGTCACGGTGGACGAGGTGCTCGAAGCGACGTCGTTCCCGCTGGAAACCGGCGCGACCACCGAAACCAGGCTGCCGACCGACGAGGAACTCCGGCTGATCAGGACCGCGCTCGATCCGAAGTCCTTGCGGGACAAGGAAGTTCCGGCATGAAGACCGCGCTGACGGCGTTGACCAGGATCGAGCACCCCGTCGTGCAGACCGGGATGGGCTGGGTGGCCGGGCCGCGCCTGGTCTCGGCCACGGCCGAGGCGGGCGGGCTCGGAATCCTGGCCTCGGCCACGATGAGCTACGACGAGCTGGCCGCGGCGATCAAGGAGGTCAAGAGCCGCACGGATCGGCCGTTCGGGGTGAACCTGCGCGCGGACGCCGACGACGCCGCCCGCCGCGTCGACCTGCTCATCGCCGAGAAGGTCCGCGTCGCGTCCTTCGCGCTGGCGCCGAAGCGGGACATGATCGCGAAGCTGAAGGACAACGGCGTGGTCGTCGTGCCTTCGGTCGGCGCGGCACGGCACGCGGAGAAGGTCGCGAGCTGGGGCGCGGACGCGGTGATCGTGCAGGGCGGCGAGGGCGGCGGGCACACCGGAGCGGTCGCGACGACGCTGCTGCTGCCGTCCGTGCTGGACGCGGTCGGCATCCCGGTGGTGGCCGCGGGCGGGTTCTTCGACGGCCGGGGGCTGGCCGCCGCGCTGGCCTACGGCGCCGCGGGCATCGCGATGGGCACGCGGTTCCTGCTGACCAGGGAAAGCACCGTGCCGGACGAGGTCAAGCGGGCCTACCTCGCCCGCGACCTGAACGGCACCGTCGTGACCCGCAAGGTCGACGGGATGCCGCATCGCGTGCTCCGCACCGAACTCGTGGAGGGGCTGGAACACTCCGGGCCGCTCGCGGGAATCGCCCAAGCGGCGCGAAACGCCGTCCGGTTCCGGAAGCTGAGCGGGCTGTCGTGGACGTCGCTCGCGCGCGAGGGACTGCGGATGAAACGCGGCGGCGAACGGAGCTGGGGCCAGGTCTTCATGGCGGCCAACACGCCGATGCTGCTGCGCGCCGGGCTCGTCGAGGGCGACACCGGCGCGGGCGTGCTGGCGTCCGGGCAGGTCGTCGGCCTGCTGGACGATCTTCCCCCGGTCGGGGACCTGATCACCGCGATCGTGGCCGACGCGGAGGCCATCCTGAAGCGGCTATCCTCCGGATAACCCGGTATGACGTTGTGCTTGACTGCGCACATGATCTCGGAAAGCCGGTGCCCGGTCGAGGACGGTGAGCTGCGCGTCCTGCGTGGCGGGGACGGGCCGGTCCTGGTGCTGATCGCCGGGGGTCTCGGCGGCGCCGACTCCTACCGCGCGCTCGCCAAGCAGCTGTACCCGCACCACACCGTCGTCACCTACGACCGGCGCGGGCACTTCGGCAGCACCGACCACACCACCGGCCCGGTCACCGTCGCCCGGCAGGCCGACGACGCGCTGGCCGTGCTCGACCACGTCGGCGCCGGCCCGGTCGCGGTGTTCGGGAGCAGCGCCGGCGCCTCGATCGGACTCGACCTGGTGGCCCGGTACCCGGACCGCGTGTCGACGTTCGTGGCGCACGAACCGCCGGCCGTCCAGTTGCTCCCGGACGCCGCGGGCTGGCTGGCCGACGCCGCCGAGCAGGTCCGGCTGGCGCGTTCGGGCGACCTCATGGGCGCGGTGACCCGCTTCGCCGACGCCATCGCCGGGGCCGCCCTGCCGAACCTGCCGCACCTCCGGCTGCCGAACGAAGCCGACTGGCTGCGGCTGTTCGACCGCGAATTCACCGAGTTCTACGACTACCTGCCGGATCTGCGGGCGCTGCGCAAGGCGTCCACGGAGATCCTGCCGGTGGCGGGCGAAGGCAGCCGGGGCCGCTACCACTACCAGCCCGCGAAGATCCTGGCGCTGGAGCTGGGCCTGCCGTTCACCGAGATGCCGGGCGCGCACCTGGCGCCGCAACGGAACCCGACGCAGTTCGCCGCTGCCCTGCGAGACCTGCTCACCGCCCCCTGACGCCCACGCCGCCCTCCGTCCACAAAGGACACACCGCTGCTCCCGGGTTCCCGTGGCCCTGGGCTGTCGCGAACGCTCCGTCCGGGACGTTCATCGTCGGCAACGGAGCGTTCGCGACGTCGGGGGTGGGGTCGGCGCCGTCAGAGCTGCCGGATGACGCGCGCCGGGTTCCCGGCGGCGAACACCCGGGACGGCAGGTCGCGGGTGACGACGCTGCCCGCCCCGACGACGGTGTCGTCACCGACGGTCACCCCGGCGCACACGATGACCCCGCCGCCGAACCAGACGTTGTCGCCGATCGTGATCGGCGCGGCGGATTCCCAGCGCTGACGCCGTTTCTCGTGGTCCTCCATGGGATGCAGCGCGGTGAGCAGCTGGCACCGCGGCCCGATCGACACGTCGTTGCCGATCCGGATCGGCGCGCAGTCCAGCAGGATCGCGTCGTAGTTGAGGAAGCTGTTCGAGCCCATCTCGATCAGGTACCCGTAGTCGCACTGGAACCGCGGCATGATCCACGAGCCCTCGCCCAGTTTCCCGAGCAGCTGCCGCAGGATCTCGTCCCGCCGCCCGGTCTCCTCCGCTCCGGTCAGGTTGAACTCGTCGACGAGACCCTGTGCGCGACGGCGGTCCGCGACCAGCTCCGGATCGTTGTCCCGGTACAGCTCGCCCCGCAGCATGCGGTCCTTCTGCTCTCCCATGATCGCCACCCTAGCCGCGAAAGCCCGCGGCTCACACCTGCGCCGGAGCCGGATCGGGACGTCCCGCGAACGCGCGGGTCACCAGCGCGACCACCGCCACCACGACCGCGTTCACCGCCAGGCCGATCAGCCCGACGTTGATCGTGCCGGCCAGGTGAGTGTCCACAAAGGTCAGCCAGACCACGACGATCTCCCCGGCGACGATGCCCGCGAGGATCGGCACCTTGCCCACCGGGACGCGGCGCAGCAGGCCCAGCGCGTTCGCCGGGGCGAGCTGCACGGTCCCGGAATAGGTCAGCAGCAACAGGTTCGCCAGCAGATCGGGCCGGAAGATGCCGAGCACGAGCGCCAGCGCGCTGGCCACCACCACGGTGCCGTGGTTGATCCAGAACTGCAGCCGCTCCCGGCGCACCCGGACGATGTTGCGGGCCACCAGCGAGGAGATCCCGATCAGGATCCCGGCCGCCGGCACCATCGCGGTGGCCGTCGCGGCGACCACCACCAGGCCGGTCACCCACCCCGGCAACGCCTGCTTCGACAACGTCAGCAGCACGCCGTTCGAGTCGGTCTTCTTGGGCAGCACCAGGATCGCCGCGAACCCGATGAACATCGGCAGCATCAGGCAGATCTCGTACACCGGCATCCAGGTGTAGTTGCGCCGCAGCACCTTCGGATCCCGCGCGGACATCAGCGCGGGCCACGTGTGCGGCAGCGTCATCAGCCCGACACCGATCGCGCTGACCACCATGCTGGTCACGAACCAGACGTGGTCGTTCGCCCCGGCGTGCACGATCAGCTTCTCCGGATGCAGCTGCTCGATCTGGTGGAACATCGCGGAAATCCCGCCGTGGAAGTACACCGGCACCGCGATCAGCAGCACCACGAGCACCACCAGCATGATCGCGTCCTTGAAGTACGACGTCGCCGCGACCCCGCGCAGGCCAGCCCACAGCACGAACGCCACCACCAGCAGGCAGCCGACGATCATGCTCAGCGTCCCGGACGCGGCGTCCCCGGTGACGAGCCGGACGATCAGGCCGAGCCCGGTGATCTGCAGCTGCAGGTACGGCAGCACGCAGACCACCCCGATCACCGCGGACAGCGTGCCCAGCGCACGGCTGCCGTACCGGTCCTCCAGGAAGTCGCCCTGGGTCAAGTATCCGCGTTCCTTCCCCATCGTCCACAGGCGCTTGGCGAGGAAGAACAGCACGACATAGGCGATCGGCACGTACGGCAGCGCGTACATCGCCGCGACGCCGCCGCTGAACGCGAGCCCGGCCATCCCGAGGAAGGTGAAGGTGGTGAACACCTCCCCGGCCTGGAGGAACCACATCGTCAGCGCGCCGAACTTCCGCCCGCCGACGGCCCATTCGGCCAGATCGGCCGCCGGACGGCGGCGGCCGACGAAGCCCAGCACGCCGATCAGGACGATGCCGGCGAAGGTGAACGCGAGGATCATCGGCCGGACTCCTCGCCGTCACGCGCCATGAGCCGCTCGGTCAGCAACAGCGCCGGGGTGAGCATGAGACACCAGAAACCGCCCCACACCAGCATTCTCGGCATCCCGAGCCACAGCCCGGTCGTGTTCACGAACGGCAGGAACGGCATCAGCACCAGCGCGAGCACCGGCAGCGCCGGGATGAAGTGGTAGCCCCGCATCGCGCTCACCCGGCCAGCGCGGCGAGCTTGCGGGTAGCCAGCTCGGCGAGCAGCGCCGCGCCGTCGGGCAGGACGCTGTCGTCGAACGTCGCCAGCGGCGAGTGGTTGTTCGGGGCCGACGCCGGATCCTCGGCCGTCGACGCGCCGAGGAAGACGTACGCGCCGGGGACCTCGTTCAGCACGCGGGAGAAGTCCTCCGAACCGGTCATCGGATCGCGGAGTTCCTCGAACCGCTCCTCGCCGAACACCTCACGCACCGTGTGAGCGAGGAACTCGTGCTCGTCCGCGTTGTTCACGGTGACCGGATACTCCGCCTCGTACGCGACCTCGACGTCGAGCCCGTGCGCGGCCGCGATGCCCTCGCAGATCCGCACCGCCTCCTTGCTGACCAGCTCCCTGGCCTCCGGCGAGAACGACCGCACGGTGGCTTCGAACGTCGCGTCGTCGGGGATGATGTTGCGCCGCGTCCCGGCGTGGAACATCCCGACGGTGACCACGACCGGGTCGAACACGTCGAAACCGCGGGTGACCATGGTCTGCAGCGCGGTGACCATCGCGCACGCCGCCGGGACCGGGTCCTTCGCGTGCTGCGGCGCCGAACCGTGCCCGCCCGCGCCGACCACCCGGACGAACAGGCCGTCCGACGCCGCCATCAGCGGACCGGGCCTGCCGGTGAACATCCCGCGCGCGTAGTGCGCCGAACTCACGTGCAGCCCGTAGGCGGCGTCGACCGGGCGACCGGACGCGGTCAAGACCCCTTCCTCGATCATCTTGCCCGCGCCGTCGTGGCCCTCCTCCCCCGGCTGGAACATGAACACGACGTCGCCGGGCAGGTCCTCGCGCCGGGCGGCGAGCAGCCGCGCCGCGCCTGCCAGACCCGCGGTGTGCAGGTCGTGCCCGCACGCGTGCATGGCGCCGTCGATCCGCGAGGTGAACTCCTCCCCGGTGCGCTCGGTCACCGGCAGCGCGTCCATGTCCCCGCGCAACAGCACGGTGCCGCCCGGTTTGCCGCCCCGCAGCACGGCGGTCACCGAACTCAGTCCGCGGCCGAGGGTGATCTCGCACCCCAGCCCGTCGAGCGCGGCGAGCACCAGCTCCTGGGTCCGCGGCAGGTGCAAGCCGATCTCGGGGACGCGGTGCAGGGAACGCCGCAGCGCGACCAGTTCGTCACGCAGCTGTCCGGCATCGGAACGCAGGCTCATCCAGAACTCCTCGGGGACGAAGATCGTCGGCCTATCCTGATCCGAGAATGATGCAATGTCGAACACGGAAGCCGGGCAAATCGGCGGAATCAGCCAGAACGCCGGAGAAAATCCAGGGAATCAGCCATGTTGAGCGAAAGCGACCTCAAGCTCGTCGACGCGCTGCAGGCCAGTCCGCGCGTGCCGTGGTCGGCGCTCGGGCGCACGCTCGGGATCGGCGCGGCCACCGCCGCCCGGCACTGGGACGGCCTTGTCGAGCGCGGTGAAGCCTGGCTGACCGCCTACCCCGGCGGCGAACTCCGCGCCCGGCTCACCCTCGCGCTGGTGGAGATCGACTGCGGGCCGGGCGAACCGCTGCGCGTCGCGCGCGAACTGGCCGCCGACCCGCATGTGCCGACCGTCGAGTACGTCGCCGGGCACTGCGATCTGCTCGCGCACGTGGTCGCGCCGACGCTGCGGGAGGTGTCGGACTACGTCATCCATCGCCTGTCGCGGCTGCCCGGTGTGACCGCCACCCGCACGGTGATCTCACCGCGGCTGTTCGCCGAAGGCAGCCGCTGGCGGGTGCGCGCGATCTCGCCCGGTCAGCGCCGGGCACTGACCCCGGCGGCTGCCACAGCCAACGGCGCCCTGCGGTTCACCGATCTCGACCGGGCACTGCTGCTGGCACTCGGTGAGGACGCCAGGGCGTCGGCCGCGGCACTCGCGCAGTCGCTCGGAGTCGGCGCGAGCACGGTCCGGCGAAGGCTGGACGCGCTGCTCGGCCGCGGCGCGATCCATCTCCGGTGCGAGATCGCCCGGCCGCTCTCGCCGGCGCCGGTCACCGCGACCCTGTGGCTGCGGGTCCCGCCGGACAAGCTGGAAGCGACCGCCCGCACGCTCGGGCAGCTGCCGGAGATCCGGATGTGCGCCGCGGTCAGCGGAGCAGCCAACCTGTGCGCGGTGGTGTGGCTGCGTTCCCAGCACGACACGGTCGAGCTGGAGAGCGGGCTCGCGGCGCAACTGCCGTGGCTCGAGATCGTCGACCGCGCGGTGACACTGCGCTGCGTCAAGCTGATGGGCAGGCTGATGGACGACGCCGGCCGCTCGGCCGGCCGCGTCCCGCTGGATTTCTGGGCCGGGGGGGGGGGGCGGGGCCGCACGGGCGCGGCCGCCCGCGGCGCCGCCCGCCGGGGGGGGGGGGGGGGGGGTGTCTTTCCGTGCCCCAGGCCTGCTAT
>NZ_JBHYIQ010000085.1:0-7781 GCF_042739895.1 Amycolatopsis sp. NPDC059021 | reverse complement strand
CACCCACGGCGCCTCCCTCCGCCCCCCCCGGCGCCCCCCCCCGCCCGCTCCCGCGCTGTCTGGGCCGCCGCGGACCCCCCCCCCCCCCCGGGCCCCCCCCACGGTCCGGCCCGGCGGATGAGGGGGGTGAGGTGGAGGGAAGCATCCGCCGGACCGGAGATGAGGGAACGGGTCACTACCCGCTCGGTGGTGTGCCGGACGCCGTGGGTTTCCGGTCGCCGGGCACCTTGCAGCCGTTCGGTTCGAGGGCGAACCAAGTACCGCCCGCACCGTGGCCCGTGGCCTGCCCCGGCGCGGTGTCCCCGGCGTAGCGGTAAACGGGCCAGCCGCCGACCGTGACCTGCCGGGTCCCGTCGGGCCGGAGCACCTGCCCGACGAGTTTTCCGTCCACTCCGGACACCGCGGTTTCACCGGTGGCCACCAGCGGCGGCCAGGTGCGGGCGCAGTCACCGTCGCATGTGGACTTCGGCGGCTGCTTGCCGTCCTTGGCGAACAGGTAGAGCGTCATCCCGTCCTGATCGGTCAGCACGGTGCCCAGCCCGCCGGCCTCGGCGGCGACGACGGCCGTGGACGGCCGCTGCGCCACCGCCTTCCCGTCGCCGGGGGCCACGGCCGTCCAGACCCCGCCGGAACCGTTGCCCAGCGCTATCCCGGGCCCGCTGTCCTTGGCGTAGCGGTAGACCGGCCAGCCGCCGACGGTCACCTGGGTCCCGCCGTCCGCCCGGGGCATCAGGCCGATGAGCTGTTCCTGGACCCCGGTCACCTGCGGTGGCCCGTCAGCGAGCAGTGGAGGCCACTGTGCCGCGCAGTCACCGTCGCAAGTGGACTTCGACGGCCGCGCGCCGTCCTTCGCGAAGCGGTACAGCGTCCGGCCGTCCTGATCGGTCAGCACCGGTCCCAGCCCTTCCACCGCGCCGGCGGCGAGCCTGACCCGCGACCCGGCGGGCACCGCCGAGGTCACGGCCCGCCCGGCCGCCGGCGCGGTACGGACCTGGCCGGGATCGGTGTACCTGTCACCACATGCCGCGAGGAAAGCCAGTCCCGCCGAGCCGAGTACGGCGGCGGCCACGAGCCGGGTCCGGTACATGGGTCGTTCTCCTCTTGCCGCGGGCAGAGCCGGTTCCGCTACTCGGCGCAGTTCTTGCCGCCGTTGACGCAGCCGACCACCCGGTCCATCAGGTCACGGCTCATCACGTTGGCGAAGTCGTCGTGATCGGACAGCGGATTGTGCTCCTCCTCCGGGAACGAGTCCACTTTGTACTGTCCTTTTTCCTGGATGTCCCGGGGAATGTCGTAGACCAGGGTGATCCGCAGCTGCGGCACCGCGGTGAACCCGCGCTTGCAGTTGCCGTTCTCGTTCGGGAACACGATGTGCGAGCGGTGGTCGTCGCTGTCGGTGTTCTCGCCGTCCCAGCAGCTCGGGAAGTCGTGGATCCGCTCCACCTTGCTGTTGTTCGGGCAGATCGGATACTTCTCGGTGATCCGGTTCTCCAAGCCGGTACAGGTCCAGCTGGCCTTGGTGTTGGCCTTGCCGTTCACCGACGGTTTCGCGTCACCGTAGAGAATGCGCAGGAACTTCGGCATGGCCTTCACCTTGCCTGCCGGGCTCCCGCGGAAGGTGATCTTGGCGACCTCGGGCCGCAGGATCTGTCCGTCGTTACCCGCGAGCTCGTTCTTGTCGTTGACACCCGGCAATTCCTGCCGGTCACCGTTGTCGTTGTTCTTGCCGTTCTGATCGTTGTCCCGGTTGTCACCGCGGTCGCGCTGACCGCCGTCCCGGCGTTTCACCTCATTCCGGCCCTGATCGCCGTTGCGACCCTGTGCCCGCTGATCGTTGTTCCGGTCCTGGTTTCGCTGGTTCCGGCCGCCGTTGTTCTCGTCACCGGTGTCGATCCGCACGACCGGCCAGAAATACGTGGACTGGTCACCGTTCTTGCACGTCGTGCCCGCGGCCAGCAGGCTCTTGTTGTTCGAATCGGCGTTCGTGGACAGGTTGCCCACATAGTCGTGCAGGTGCTGCGCGCCGTTGCGGATTCCCGGCTGGGCGATGAAGTTGTCGGGGTTGAAGTGCTGTTCCTCGTTCCGTCCACAATCGACGGTGAAGGTCCCGGTCGAAGCGCCGTCGCGCGCCTGTGGTTCTTCCTTGTTCGGCCGGACCTTGGTGATGTCGATGAAGAAGGATTTGTCGGCCTCGTCCGCGCCCGCCTGCTGGGGAGTGCCCGACGTCGCGTAGACGGCCAGTGCGCCGACGGCGATCGCCAGGCCGAGCGCACCGGTCGTCAGTTTCGTTCTGCGGCTGATCCGGTGCCTGCCCGTCGAAGCGGGCCGGGGATGATTCCGGGCCATAGACTTGGTCACCTCGTTCGTTTTTCCGGGCGTACCGAAAGCCGGTACCCGGTCAGGAACTGCGAAAGAATCGCGGGGCGCGATGCGCGGAGCCGGGCGCTGTCGTCATGCGACCCGGCCACCGGGTGGATCCGGCGCCGCTGTCCCGGCGCCGCGGGGTCCTGCACCAGGGAATACGGACGGCGATGCGATCCGGTTCAACCGAGATCTGTCCGTGATCTTCTCGTTATAGTATGCTCAGCGCACGATGGCGACGAGCAGCGTGTTGTCCTCGGTACGCACTTCGAAACGCGTGATGTCCGGCAACGAAAGCGAGGTATCGCCACCGATGCGCAGCGGTTCGGGTGAACCCGCGATGCCGTATCCCTTGGCAGGCACCTTCCAGTCCGCGACGTGCCGGGGCCCGTCACGCGTGATCGCCCGGAGTTCGCACACCATCGGCCCGACGATGCCGCGCAGTTCCAGTTCGACCGCGGCGCCCCATTCCCGGGGCGAGACCGTGACCTGGGCGCTCACCGACGAACCCGCGTCGGCTCTGCCGAACGACGTCGCCGCGCCCGCCTGCCCGGTCGGCGGTGACGTCGCGGGCGAAGGCGATGCCTGCGAAGACGGCGGTGGCAGGGAAGACGACGCCGCGGCGGGCGAGGTCTCCGGCCGCACTGTCGGCACCGGCGCCGCCTGCGGGCCGATGGCATCGGCGGGACGCACGGCCATCGTCACGAGCGGGCCGGCGATGACGGCCACCGCCGCGGCGGCCGCGCCCAGGAACCCGAGCCGGCGGCGCCGTTTCCGCTTGACCGCCGCCTCCTCCATCAGCGCCCGCAGCACGCGGGGGCCGGGCGCGAGCGCCCGCACGCCCGGCGCGGGCATCGGCGGCTCCGGCCAGCTCTTCTTCACCAGATCGAGAATGTCCGGCAGCTGATAGAGCTCGAGCAGATCGAGCTGGCAGTGCGGGCAGTCCATGAGATGTTCCTCGAACCGCGCGCTGTCGGCCTCGCCCAGCACGCCGAGCACATACGCGGCGACGTCGGTGTGGGCGGACCCTGCCAACCTCAGTTCACCCCCGCTCGCGCAACGCCCGGCGTAGCGCCCGGACCGCATGATGGATGCGAGACTTGACGGTACCCGGCGGGACGCCCAGTGTCGCGGCGACCTCGTTCACGGTCCGGTCACGCAGATACGTCTGCTGGATCGCCTCCCGCTGCTCGGGCGAAAGTCCTTGCAGCGCCTCGTAGACGATCATCGCGGCGAGCGTCCGGTCCGATTCGTCGGGCACGCAGATCGCGTCCGAGGAGATCTCTTCGATCTCCTGAGGACGGACGCTGCGGCTGCGCCAGCCGTCGATGACGATACGCCGGGCCACGGTGAACAACCAGGCCCGCAGCATCTCCGGCTGACGATCGAGCTTGTCCGCGTTCCGCCAGGCCTTGATCAGGGTTTCCTGCACCACGTCCTCGGCCCACTGCCGATCGTGGCCGGTGAGCCTGAGCGCGAACGCCATCAAGGCCCCACCGAACTCCTGGTACAACGCCTTCGCCAGGTCGTCATGAGCATGCGAGCCGGAATCATGATCAGCGACCGGGCGCAGCGTCCGACTGTGCCGTCCCACACCGGACATCCTTGTGCCGCACCCGCTTGTTCGTCTAGTACCAAAATCTTGGGCCGTCCGACGCAAAGTTTTTTGAACCGTTTCGCAGTCGTGTCCGTATCCCCTACCGAAGACCCCGACAGAGCGTTGACCCCCGCAACGCACGGTATCCACGAGGACAGACTGTCCACTGTGGATCTTTCGCGCCCTTTTCCCGTTGCGTCGCCGCAACGGCGCGCTCCCCTGCCCGAGGAGAAGCCGTGAATCGCATATTTCGCCGCCTAGCGCCGCCCGCGGTGTTCCTCACCGCGCTCGCGTCGCTCACCGGCTGTCAGGCGGGCACCTCGTCCGGCGCCGGTTCGCCCGCACCGTATCCGATGGACCCCGGCGCCATGCCGATGATGCCCACCGACGACACCGATCCGGCCAAGGCGTCGCTCCAGGCCGCTCGCCCGTTCGATCTCGGCCCCATGGTCGTGGACGGCAGCGGTTACACCGTGTATCGCTACGACCGGGACTCCAGCACGCCACCCCGGTCGGTCTGCGTCGAAGCCTGTGCCCAGCAATGGACCCCGGTCCGTTCCAGCGGCGAAATCCCGCTGACCGGGATCGACAGGGCGCTGGTCGGCAAGGTCACCCGCGCCGACGGAAGCGACCAGGTCACTCTGGCCGGCTGGCCGCTGTACCGCTACGCCCAGGACCGGATGCCCGGCGAGACCGCGGGCCAGGGCACCGACCGCGCCTGGTTCCCGATCACCCCGGACGGGCACAAGATCGAGACCACCCAGGACACCTGGCGGGCCGATGCGTTCCGCCTCTGACCGTCCCGGCGCCGCGCGTCTTCCCCGGCTGCCCGGCCGGCTCTGCGCGGTTCTCGCGGCGGCCGCGGCGCTGGTGCCGCTGAGCCCCGCCGGGGTCGCCGCCGCCCTCGACCAGTCCGACGCGACGCTGGTGGTCAAGGTCCGCCAGGCCGGGCTCTGGGAGATGCCGTCCGGGATGTGGACCGAGACGCGCTCGAACAACCCGAAGGTCAAGGAGGTCGGCCGCGCGCTGATGATCGACCACGGGCGGCTCGACGTGGTGACCCGCTCGCTGGCGGGCGATCTCGGCGTCGCCCTGCCCGCCGAGCCGACCACCGAACAGCAGGGCTGGCTCGCCGAGATGAGGAACGCGCGCGCCCCCGAGGACTTCGACCGGATCTTCGCCAACCGGCTCCGCGCCGCGCACGGCCAGATCCTCGCCATCATCGCCCAGGTGCGCGCGGGCACGCGGGACGACCGCATCCGCGCCTACGCGACCACCGCGAACCAGGCGGTGATGCGCCACATCACGCTGCTCGAAAGCACCGGGCTCATCGACTACACCGCGCTGCCCTCGGCGAACGTCGCCACCACTTCGGCACCTTCGGGACAGGGCGGCCTCGCCCTGTCCACCATGGACGTCCTCACCGCGGGCGCCCTGGTCCTGGTGCTGGGCGGCGGAATCGTCTTCGGCCTGCGCCGGATCAAGGGCCATCGCGGACAAGCCGCCGCCGCGGTGTCCCGCACCAGAACGGGGGAAAGCCATGGTTGAGCACTGGCACGACGTGGCAATCGTGCTGACCCAGCAGTTCCAGCCCAAGACGGACCCCGCCGCCCGCGGCGTCGCCGCCCTGTGCGCCCGCTTCGCCTACGCGGCCATGTGCCTCACCCTGACCTGGGGCGTGTTGACCGCCACCGGCTGGGTACGGTCGGTGACCGGCCGCAAAGCGCTCCGCAACGGGCACATGGTGCTGGCGACCATGACGCTGGTCTTCGCCGGGATCCACGCACTCGGGTTCTTCTACCTGACGATCAACCCGTACGGCCTCGACTACCTGTTCATCCCGTTCCTGCCCACGCAGGAGGCCCGGCACACCGCGGGCATCATCGGCTTCGAGGTCATGCTGGCGATCGCGATCACCGCCGGGCTGCAGCGCTGGACGTCCTACCGGCGCTGGCTGTGGCTGCACCGGTGCGCCTACCCCGCGGTCGGGCTCACCGCGCTCCACGCCTGGTTCGGCGCGGTCGCCAACGGGCATCTGTCGATCCTGTGGCTCGGCGGGATCACCCTGCTCGTGCCCGCGGTGACCGTGGCGCTGCTGCGCTTCCTGCCCGCGCGGACCCTGGAACGCCTCGGGCTCGTCGAGGAACAGGTGGCCTGACATGGGAATCCGGCTGCCCATGGGGAACGGCCCCCGCATCAGCGTCGACAACGACCGCTGCGAACTGTACGGAATCTGCGCGATGGAGGCACCCGACGTGTTCGACCTCGGCAACGACGGCAGGCTCCGGTTCCGGAAACGCCTGCTCGCGCCGGACGACCTGGACCAGGCCGTCGCGGCCGCCAGGGCCTGCCCGATGCAGGCCGTGGTTCTGAGAGGGGACATCCATGGCTGACGGCGACCGGATCGTCATCGTCGGCGCGGGTGTCGGCGGCCTCCGCGCCGCGGAACACCTGCGGGAGATCGGTTTCGACGGCGAACTCGTGCTGGTGGGTGACGAACCACGCCGCCCGTATCACCGGCCGATGGTGTCGAAGCAGCTGGTCATGGGCGCCGCCAGGCCCGCTGACGTCACGCTGTCGGCCTACCACGATCTCGACGTGCACTGGCGGCTCGGCACCCGCGCGACCCATCTCGACACCCTGGAGCGGGTCGTGCACCTGCCGGGCGGGGAATCGCTGTGGTACGACGGGCTCGTCATCGCGACCGGCGTGTACCCCCGGCATCTGCCGGGCTCCCCGCGCTACGACCCCCGGGTACGCGTGCTGCGCACCGTGGACGACGCGCTCGCGGTGCGGCGCTGTCTCGCCGCGAGCAACAAACCGGCCGTGATCATCGGCAGTGGCCTGATCGGCAACGAATTCGCCGCCAGCATGCGGTATCTCGGCCGCGACGTCACCCTGGTCGGCCACGCGCGGGCGCCGCTGCACCGTTTCGGCGAGCGCGTCGCGAACTCGGTCGTCGCCCTGCACAACGAGCACCGCGCGAAACTGGCGATGAAGTCGGAAGTGCGGCACTGGATCAGCACCAAGGAAACCGTCGGGCTGCACCTGACGAACAACCAGCTGCTCGTGGCGAGCGTCGTGGTCCTCGCCATCGGGAGCGTGCCGCAGGTGGACTGGCTGCGCGGGTCCGGCCTGGACATCTCCGACGGCGTGCTCTGCGAGCCGACGCTGTTCGCCGAGGGCGCCGACGACGTCGTGGTCGTCGGGGACATGGCGCGCTGGCCCAACCTCCGCTTCGACGACAAACCCCGCCGCGTCGAACACTGGATCAACGCGGTCGAATCGGCCCGCGCGGGGGTGGAGAACCTCATGGCCGGCCGTTCGTCGGCGAGGCCGTTCACGCCGCTTCCCCGCGCGTGGTCGACCCTCTACGACGTCCGGTTGCAGACCGCCGGGATCCCCTCACTCGGCGAAGACACCGTCGGCCTCGCCGACGGCGTGACCGGATTCGTCCGCGGCGGCAGGCTGGTCGGGGTCTGCTCGTGGGACAAGCCACGGGCGATGCTGGACTGGACGGCCGAGCTCGAACGCAGGCTGCCCGCTCCGGAATTCGTCCCCGCGGACGCCCCCACCACGGCGGTACCCATCCAGCCCGATCCTGCCGTGCTCCAGGATCCCTGGCTGGCCTCCGTGGCGGGGTGACCCGGGACGCGATCGCGCGCGGCGGCCGCGTCCCCTCGCCGGCCACCACGTCCCCCTCGCGGCGGGGAGGGCGTGGTGGCCGGCCCCAAGCGGGGGGGGGGGGGGGTGTGTGTGAGGGACAGGAGAAGAAGAGCACCACCCCCCCGCGGGGCGGGTAGTGGGGGGGGGGGGGGGGCCC
>NZ_JBHYIQ010000084.1:5368-46986 GCF_042739895.1 Amycolatopsis sp. NPDC059021 | reverse complement strand
TCAACGCCTTCGCCATCACGTTCGGTGACCGCTGGCCGGGAGCCGAAACCTACTGATCAACAACGCCGGAAACACCGATCATGGGATAGACCCGCTGTGTCGCGCGCGGGGTCCATCTCGACAGACCACACGCCCGCCACCCGTCGATGTCTTCCGAAATCCGCCGCTATCCGTGTTGGCCGTTGGCGAGGGTGTTGCCGAGTGGGGTGCGGGTGTAGAAGGTGTGGCCGGCATGGCGGGCTTCGGTGATGAGGTTGTTGTTGCGCAAGACGGCGGCATGGCGGGACAGTTGTGACGCGGAGACGCCGGTGCGCTGGTGGATGGCGCGGGTAGGGGTGGCGGTGGTGATGGCGAGCAGGACCGCCGCGCGCGTGGGGCCGATGAGTTTAGCCAGCGCGCGGGGGTTGGTGACCGGCGGCGGAATGTGGGTGAGGGGATAGACCAGCACTGGCGGCAGGGCGGGGTCGACCAGTGCGACGGGCATGTCGGAGCAGAACCAGGACGGGATCAGGGTCAAGCCGCGGCCTTGCAGGTCGATGGTGAAGTTCATCGGGTAGGGGGCTTCCAGGACGCGGTCGCCGGGGTGCCAGATGGTGGTGGGGAGCAGGTTGGCCAGCATGGCCTCGATGCCCTGGGTGGTGAGGATGCCGGTGAGGCGGGTGTGCTCGGTGGTGGTCCGGTCCTGGATAGCGGGCCAGGCGGGGGCGAGCGCGGTGGTGAAGTAGTCGCGCAGGGTGACGCCGAGCAGGTGCAGTGCTTGGGTGTTGCCAGCGGCCAGCTCGGTGCCCCAGCTGGGCGCGCCGCTGCGGGTGGTCAGCTCGTCCAGCTCCCGCCCGATCTGTGTTCGCGGGGTGGACAGCACGGTGTCCAGGCCGGGCTCGAGACCTTGCAGGCCGGTGTGCGGGGTGAGGAAGTCGGGGAAGTAGGAGGAGATCGGGGCCAGCGGCACCAGATGGTCGCGGACCCGGCGGCCGAGGGCCCGGCCGGACAGGCAGTCCAGGGTGTTGGCCCGCCACCGCAGGACCTCGTCCGGGACGGGTGGGCCGTGGCCGCCGGAGGGACGGCGCCGCTGGAGCCGGTGCAGGCTCAGCACAAGACCCCAGAGAGCGTCCGGCCTTCCCGATACCCGGGTACGTGCCAGATCCTCCCGGGTGAAATGGATCAGCAACCTCGCCGCTCCCCCGAGCGTGGCCATAACCCTATGGTGCCTCATGTCACGCCTTTTGCGCCAGGACGCAAAAGAGTGTACTTCCCACCAGGGCCCGGCAATACTCGGTGACCAGGCCGTTCATATCGAGGCCAACTGGCAGGGGGAGAGCTCGCACGGATGCAGTCCTATTGTGCTGGGTTCATGACACAAGGAAGAGATTTGTACTGAGCAGCAAGGTCGCGACTTTTCCCTGCCTTCTATGACAGTAGAGCAGAAGGGTGATGACCTTGATTCGAAAACGGTGTTCCACAATTGTGACACTACTTTTAGCGACACTCTCGGGATCGATCTCACTTTCGCAGTCAAACGCGAGTGCGGACGACGTCTGCGGCCCGGGACTTAGGGTTATTTACAGTGGCCACTATCGCGGCTGCCGGATCGACAACGATACGATGCATTACCCTTACGCCTCCGTCTACTGGCCCTCGGGCGCAGCCTATAGGACTCTGGTTGTTGTCGGCAAGGATTACAAAATGTATGTTGCAGACAATCAAGGCCCTTTCAGGAGGCTTGGAAACGGCATTGCCGGAACGGACGGCAACGGCGTCTTCATGAATTATGCTGACCCTGGCGGAAACAGTGCCGTCGCGAGGATTCTAGGCTCGGATAACCATACGAGGTATTGCATAAATTTCTACAAAAATGCGGATCACCCGGAATGGGATGCAACATTCCACGGGTGGTACGTGTGCTAACTTGGAAAATATCCGCTAACCTGAAGTCTTTTCGCATGGACGCCAGAGGCTCGCAATTTCCCTGAGCCTAGACCTAAATGAATTTTGCGAGTCCCTCCGACTGCGGATGGATCCCCGATCGCTAGATTCATCGCGATCATCAGACGCCGGATGGCCCCGATCCCTCGGGCTTGACTCATAATGGAAGGTTGGTGGCGCTCTCCCGGGATCGGAGAGCGCCACCAGAGACTGCCAAGGTGCGGCCTGTGGTCGGTTGACGCAGAGAGGCATGGCCGTGGCCGACTCCCGCGTCCATGGGGAATGCATCTCACGCCCACCACATTCCCGCCAGACGATCGAGACGCCTCCACCCGGTCAGACCAGCAGCATTATACGGGGCCACCGGAATCACCCCTCCACAGCGCTGGACGTGCGCTTTCGCGACGAGCGGAGCGGACAAGTTACCTCATGAACCCTTTCCCATGGGCATTCTTCGGAATTGTCGCTTCGCGCGGCCGCTGCCCAGCGCTGCTGTCTGAGGCGTCGGGGAGCGTCCTCCTCTAGCCGCTTAGCGCGCGTTCGTCGAACGTCCTGTCATGCCGTTGCGCGGGCGTTCGCCGATTTCGGACCTCAAGGTTCTGTTCCTCACTTGATTGGTCTCCTGATCGAACACCCAACCGACTCAGCTTGGAACGAAAGATCCGAATGGCGGCCACGATGTCCCCCCCTCCCTCCCGAACACAGCCAAGCACGTCCGCGGTGCCGTGCTAACGGTCGATGAGGCACCCCAACGTGCCGATCCACCGGCGACAACGAACGGCCCGCAACCGGATGCGCCCGGCCGACCTGTTCGACCACTCCGCGTTCCCCGGACTGGTCGACGGGCGGGTCTGGGTCTTCACCTCGCCCGGGACATGTCGACCTGGAACAGGGAGGAACCGCGCTGACAACACGACCGGGTCCTCAGCGTCGAAGGCGACTGGCTCGCCGTCCGAGACGCCCACCAGTAAGCGCGGGACCCTGCTGGCGCTGCTGATCGCCGACTACGCCCTCAATCAGGGCAGGTCGGTGGCCCTACCTGACCGGAACCCGCCAGTTGGCGAGGGAGTCAAGGACGAGGCCGCCAAGCTCGGCTTGGAGATCGTGCGGTTCGCCGGCGGGAGCAATCGTCCGACGTGCCGACCTCTTGATCGGCTCAGCAGGTCGCTGGCGGCAACCCCAGCTCGTGCCCCATCGAACATCCGCCGCATAGCGGCCGTTCGGGAACGTCCGGTATTTCCGACGAGCGGACGTTTGCCCGCTGTGTTGTCACGCGGTAGACGTCGTCGCGTTGCGGGTCGTAGACGGCCAGACCATGGTGCGCGGCCAGGCGCAGCACCGTCTCGATCGCCGGTGTACTCCGGGAACCGAGCCCGAGATGCATGATCACGTGGTCGATGCCGACCGAAAGCGGCGTCGAGTTCCACGGACAGTCAGGCGCTTCAACAGCTGGACCCTGGTCGGGGTGGATGGATCGCAGTTGCTCGTAGAAGGCCATGATGCGCCTGTCTGGCTCGCCGACGTCGTGTGTGCCCGCGGCGATGCAGTGCTCGTACATCCGGCGTGCGGAGCCGTCGTCGTTGTCGGCGCCCAAGGCCAGAACCGCCAGATCGAAGCTCATGACCTCACCCTTGTCCTCACGACCGGCGCGCGTGTGGTCGCCTGACTCAGTTCGTGTCCTCGTCTTCCAAGGTGGGGATCACCGGTGACAAAAGATGGTCCGCGTACTCGGTGACCGTGCCTCGGACCAGCCGGTGGATACGGAAGTTCAGCATGTGTTCCGGGTGTTCGTCGTCGTGGACGTACAGCAGCCCGTATGCCCCAGGGGCAAGCTTCCCGACCTCGGCGAACAAGCCGATCACCGCTTCAGCGTACTGCCCGCCGTGATTCGGATGCCCGCCGAGATGGATGTAGTACGTGCCGTTCATCGGCCGCAGATCCATCAACGCGTAACCAGCGAACTCGTCGACCAGGGCCTGGATCTCGCCGAGCCGAAGGGGCGGTTCGTCGTCAATCGCCTCAGCCGTCGAGCGAAGCGCTATCCAGCCGTGGTACTCGAACATGCCAAGAGCCTAGTAGGCCGGGCCGCTGGGCCACCCACACATTTGATGTGCAATACCGGCCCGCCTGCCTCCCCGGTCCCTTGAGTCGCCCACGGAGCATCCTCCCCGTCACCGAGATCGCCCCAACGCCGCACAAGAGCCTCGGCGAAACGTGCGATCTTCGGCGTCACCGGCACCTCCCCCTCTTCCAGGAACCGCTCCGCGAGCTCGCCGAAGACCTCACCTGCTTCGTCGTCACTGCCCGGCCGCGCACCCTCCCAAACCACCAAGTCGTAGCTCATGAACGAATCATGGCACCCAGCACCGACATTCCGTCTCCGCCACCCAACGCACACCCGCTGCCCGAAGATGCGACGACATCGCCAGGCGCTTGTCAGCCGCGATCTTGGGACCCCTCCCACGCCACCTAGCTATCGTGCGGTTCGAGCTGGGAAAGAGGGATGTGGGCATGCGGTGGCTGATGTCAGTGCTGGGGTCGGTGCTGGTTCTCACCGGGTGTTCGAAAGCGGGAAACCAGGCCGCGCCCCCACCGTCACCGGCTCCTCCCCCTGCCGGCCGGGCGCTGGTCGCGTGGGCCGAAACGACCTGTACACAGGTCAAGCAGATCGATGCCCTGCGCGCGAAGTCCGGCGAGCCGGGCAACCAGCAGGCCCCGCCGTCCGGCATGAGCTCGGTTCTCGCCGGTATGCAGGCCGAGTCCACTATCCGCGACGCGGCGGGGTCGGTGAATTCGGTGACCAAGGCGCTGCGGGAACTGGCGCCCACCGGAATCCCCGCCGCGGACGCGTATGCCGGCGAACTGGTGAAGACGCTGGACGGCGTGCGACCGCAATTGCCCGCCGCTGACGACGCCAAGCTGATGGCGGCACCGGACGAGGAGAAGATCGCCAAAGCCAAGCAGGTCAGCGCGGTCCTCGCCGCGATCGAAGCACAAGGCCCGAAGCTGGCGGCGATGGCCGACGGCACGCCGCAGCTGATCTCCTCCTACAACCTGGCCCCCAGCTGTGTGCCAGGGAAAAAACACGATGAACGGGCCCGCCGGCTGCTGGTCTGGTCGAACGTGCTGTGCGAGAGCACGAAATCGGTGCTCTCACTGGACACCGACCCGTTGGCGGATCCGGGTTTGACCGACCCGCGGTTCGCCCGGCTGGCGGAAAGCATGCTGTCGGAGTACCCGGCGAGATGGCTGCCCACCGTCGAGCAGATCGCTCGACAGCTGAGCTCGGTATCGGCGATCGGGATCAAGGATGCCGACGAGTACCGGTCGGCTTTGCTTGCCACCGCCCAGGCCGCACTGCCGAAACTGCCGAAGAGAGAATTCGGCGCTTCCCGGCCGGGGTCGCAGTCCATCGAACAGCTGAAGCAGCAGGCCGCTCAGGTGGCGGACACGCTCAGGTCGATCAAGCCGAAGGGGCCGGAACTGGCGGCCGTCGCTGCAGCCGACCCGCAGCTGTCGGCTGCGTACGGTCTGGCCCCAGCGTGTGAACCGCCCAAACCCGCGCCGTCGACCGCGCTGCCGACGGCGGCCAACGGCACCGACCTGGCGGCTTGCCGGTCCGGTAAATGCCAGATCCAGGTGAGCGGTTCGGCCGAGGTGACCATGAGCGGCTTCCGGTTCACGATTTCGGTGACCCAGTCCGGGGTCAACGTCGTCGACGATCTTCGAATGCTCCGGCTGGGTACGCACGGTCAAGGCTCGGTCGGCAGCGGCAGCAAAACCGTCACGTTCAAGGTCCTCGGGGTGAACGCGAACACCGCGGTGCTGGACATCGGCACCTCCTGATCCCGGCGATCCGGCGGCGGGGTGGTGGTGGGTGGGCATGGAACCCGGCAGGCCGCAACCCTCCGGAAGCCATGAAATCCCGCGAATCGCAAATCCGCCCGAGGGCACACAATTGTTCAGTACGCAAATCCCTCCCGGGGCATATCGTCCGCCCGGTCGCAACATTATTGACGAGAATCTCTAAACTTGACAGCCTCATGGAGTCTGCTTATGGTCATTCGAGTTCCCGCCGTTCGATATCCGAAGGTGGTCATGACCACGCCTCCCGCGCTGCCAAAAATCAGGCAGTATTCAGTTCTTGCCGTTCTCATGGTGTGTTCGCTGCTGATCTGGCTGGACAACACCGTCCTCAGTATCACCCTGGAAACCCTTGCCGACCCGGTCCGCGGACTGGGTGCCAACCCGGCCGAACTGCAATGGGCCACCGGCGCGTACACCCTGGTGTTCGCAACCCTGATGTTCACCGCGGGCGCGCTGGGCGACAGCTTCGGCCACCGGAATGTGCTCGCGATCGGCCTGGTGATCTTCGGCGGGACCTCGATCTGGGCGGCGTACGCGGGCGATCCGGGCCAGCTGATCGCCGCGCGGGCCGGGATGGGAGTCGGCGCCGCGCTGATCATGCCCGCCAACTTCGCCATCCTGTTGTGGACCTTCACCGGCCCCGGGCGGGCGACCGCGATCGCCATTTCCTCGACATCCACCGGTGTCGGAATGGCGGCGGGCCCGGTGCTGGCGGGACTCCTGCTCAGCCATTTCTGGTGGGGTTCGGTCTTTCTCGTCAACGTCCCCATCGTCGTGGTGGCGCTGGCCGGGATCATCCTGCTGGTCCCCAATTTCCGCAGCCCCATCGTGCGGCCGCTGGACCCGGCCGGGATTCTGCTGTCGATCAGCGGGCTCGCGGCACTGACCTACGGCCTGATCCGCGCGGGGCAGGTGGACGACTGGGGTCGTCTGGACGTCTGGGCGCCGATCGTGGCCGGGCTTGTCCTGCTGACGGTTTTCGTGCTCGTGGAATTGCGGGCCAAGCTGCCGAGTTTCGACCCGCGGCTGCTCGCGCAGCGGATGTTCGGCGGCGGCAACGCGTCCATGGCCTTGCTGCTCTTCTCCGTGGCCGCGGTCACTTTCTACAACGCGTTCTACATGCAGGGCGCATTGGGCTACTCCCCGATGAAGGCCGGCTTGGCCAACGTTCCGACCGCGGTCGGCGCGATCGTGGGAGCGCCGCTGGGCGCACGTCTGGTCCGCCTGTGGTCGCTGCGCACGGTCGCCGTGCCGGCGATCGCGGTGGGGGCGGTCTCCATGGGCGCCGTCGGGCTCCTCGATCTGAACACCCCGCTCCTCTGGATCGAGATCATGTTGCTGGTGCAGGGCCTTGCCGTCGGCATGGTGCTGGCCCCGGTGACCGGAGCGCTGATCAGCAGCCTGCCGCTGGAACAGTCCGGGGCCGGGTCGGCCGTGACCAACACGGCGCGGCAGGCAGGCAGCGTGATCGGGATCGCGGTGGGCGGCACGATCATGTCGATCGCCTATCGAAGCGCGATCGAACCCTCGCTGAGTACTGTTCCGCCGTCGCTGCAGGACAGCGTACGGGTTTCCGCGGAACAGGCCCGGCACGTCGCCGCCACGCTCGGCAGGCCCGCTCTCACGCAGGCCGCCGATCAGGCGTTCATCCACTCGATGCACGTCGGCGGGATCTGGATCATGGCCATCACGCTCGTCGCGACCGTCGTGCTGGTGTTCGCCCTGCGTCCGGCCGGAAAGCTCAAGAAGACGGCACAGAAGCCTGACGACGGCCGGGAAAGCAGCCCCGCCACGGCCGGGGTCACCGCCCACGCCGGGGCCGACACCGCAGCCACGTATTCGGGCGCTGACGTTGACAGCCACTGAAACAACGGGAATCCGGCACCGGCTTCCCGGTGCCCTGCTCGACAGTCAGGCCACGTATCTGCTCGACCGTCACATGTTCGCGTTGTGGACCTGGTCCGGGGATCACCGTGTGGCAGGGGATGCCCCACCACACGGTGACACCCAGAGCGTGGCCCTGGTCGTCCCGGCCTCGGACCTGTCCACGTTCGAGGTGTCCGACGTCGACTGCGCGCTGGTCGAGCCGGACAAGCTCGCCGGCACGCCTCTCGACTCGCCCGGTCAGTCGGTCGACGCCTGGCGGGCGCGGATCACGGGCGGCGACGCGGTCCTGCCGATCGCCGGGCATGCCGTTCCCGATGCCACGGGTACCGCCGTGACCTCGGCGGAGCATGCCGTGGCCGTTTTCCGGCACACTACTGCCGTCGCGGCTGAACTGCGCTCCGCACTGACCGCCGAGCTGCGGCCGTATCAGGCCCGCGGGGTGAGCTGGCTGCGCGAAGCCGTCGACGCGCACGGCGGTGCGGTGCTGGCCGACGAGATGGGGCTCGGCAAGACGCTGCAGGCAATCGGCTATCTCGTCGGGCGCGCCGACGAGGGGCCGCAGGTGGTGGTGTGTCCCACGTCGCTGGTCGGGAACTGGGCACACGAGATCGCGCGGTTCGCACCCGATCTGCGGACGATCGCCTGGCGTGGCGAATCGTTGGAGGCGCTGGACAAGCGGACGGTGGTGCTCACCGGCTATCCGACGCTGCGCCTGCACAGCCCTGTCCTCATGGAACATCAGTGGAGCACCGCGGTCTTCGACGAGGCGCAGGTGCTGAAAAACCCGCGCACACAGGTATCGAAGGCCGCGCGGACCCTCACGGCCGACGCGAGAATCGCGTTGACCGGAACGCCCGTCGAGAATCGCCTGGAGGAACTCTGGGCGATTCTCAATCTGGTCGTACCACAGCTGTTCGGGCACCGGACGCAGTTCCGGCGTCGCTTCATCAAGCCGATCGCGGACGGTTCCCTCGCGGCCGCCGCCCGGCTGCGCGGGGTGATCGAGCCGGCTGTGCTGATGCGGAAGAAGTCGCAGGTCGCCGGGTCGCTCCCGCCCAAGATCCACGCCGACCTGATCTGCGATCTCACCGAAGAACAGCAGCACCTGTACGACCGGCTGCTGGAGCAGGCGATCGACGACGGCTTCGGGAGCGGCGTACAGCGCCAGGCCCGGGTGCTGGCGGCGTTGACCGCGCTCAAGCAGGTCTGCAACCACCCGGGACTGGTCGGCGGCGATCCCGACGACGACTCCGGGGAACTGGCCGGGAGGTCGGGAAAGCTCGATCTGTGCACCGACATCGTGGCCAACAACCTCGAAACCGATTCTCCGACACTGATTTTCACCCAGTACCGGAAGACCGGCGAGCTGCTCGTGCGGCACTTCGGGGAGCAGTTCGGGGTGTCCGTCCCGTTCTTCCACGGCGGCCTGAATCAGGAACAGCGGGCCGGCATCGTCCGCGACTTCCAGGCCGAGCACGGCCCGAAAGTGCTGGTGCTCAGCCTGAAGGCCGGGGGAACCGGGCTCACCCTCACCCGCGCGGCCGACGTCATCCACTTCGACCGGTGGTGGAATCCGGCCGTGGAAGCGCAGGCCTCCGATCGAGTCCACCGGATCGGCCAGACCCGCACCGTGACCATCACCACCCTGACCACCAACACCACCGTCGAGGAGCACATCGCGGCCATGCATTCGCGCAAATCCGCGCTATCCGATATCGCCGACATGTCCGGTGTCGCCGAATTGGCCCGCTTGGACGACGACCGCCTCATCGCGACCCTGCGCCGGAAGCGAGCGGGCTGACATGGCGGACGACGACTTCGGTTACACAGCATGGGGACGGGACTGGGTCCGGCTCGCCCAGCCGTTGCGCCAGACCTTGCCCAACCCGGCCTTGCCGCGCGCCCGGAAGCTGGCGCGGGCCGGCGGAGCGCAGGTCACGATCGACGGCCGCATCGTCCGCGGCGCCGTCCAGCGTGGCCGCACCACCTCGGTGGTCCACATCGAAGTGGCGCCGATGTCCCGGGAGACGATCGCGGGGATCACCGGCCAATTGTCCGGCACCCGGCCCGTCCTCACCGACGAGGTGCACCGCGCGATCACCGAGGCGGGCCACCCGCCCGCACCGATACTCGCCGGCGTCGACTGCTCCTGCTCGGATGACACCGGGCGTTGTATCCATGTGCTGGCCGTCTATTACGAAATGGCACGGCGTGTCGATGACGATCCTCGAATCGCGCTCGACGTCCAGGAATTCTTCAGCGCCTCCCCGGCGAGCACTCGAGTACCCACCGCGGCATTACCGCAGCGGTGGATCGCGCTCAATGCCCTTGATCCGGCCGGCTACTTCACAGTGTCGAAGTAGCCGCACTCCCCTGCCCCGCACAGCGGAGTCGCACGGGACAAACGGGAAGTTTCGGTGCGCGCCGGCGGGAAATTCCCGTGAGCGGCGTCACAGTCGCCGGACCGAAGCCCGGCGGCCCGGGATTGATCAGCTACCGGACCGGACTTCCACCGGCAAGTGACAACAAACTTACGCATCACATCAATCGGGAGTAGTTTGTTTCCCGCGAGTTACTACTAATGTGCGGGATTGACATAGGCAGTGCCGGTATGGCTCCGGTGAGCGATGTGGACGTTCAGCAGGTAGCGGCGGAGGTGACGTCGTGGCTGGAGGAGCTGAAGTGGCGAGAGTCCGAGTTGTCTCGCGATCGCCGTCTTCATCCACCTGGAGCGCCCTGACCAGCACAAACCCGCCTCTGCGATCCTGAAAGGACCACCACCGGGCCCGCGGAACCCGGCAGTCCGCCTGCGGCCCCGGCCGCTCAATCAGGCTTACCAGCCGAGGTACGATCCGAAAACCCGCCAATCCCGCCCTCTTCCACCGAGCCACAGACGCGGCGAAAGAGCAAGGCCGCTTAGGGGGTGGATAGTTCCCGCACCTCGTCAGTTCGGGGTGGACAGTTCCCACGACTCATGCCATGCTCGTGCCCGAGGCTCGGCCTCCGAGGTTTTAACGTGAGCAACTGGGGGATTCACTGATATGAGTAGCGTGAACGACTACTTATTACCTGATATACGTGACAAACGATCTTTCCCTTGGACTGGACGATCCCCATTGCACACCGAGATCGCTGCGCCTGCCGGCACTCTCGAGACCAACCTCCAGGTCATGCTGATCATCCAGGACGATATTCGCCGATACAGTATCGAGGGAATGTTTCGTTCACTCGACATCCGGTTGACGGCGCAATTCAGCGCGAATATCGAAGATCTCTCGGCATTCTGCAACGGCCAGCTGATCATTTCGTCCAGCAATGCCTTGGCGCCGGTACCCGACGAGATCGCCGAAAGGCTGCGCGTCCACAACATTCATGTACTGATACTGGTGGATTCGACGGACGTCGTCGAGCAGTCCTGGGTCAACCACGCGAACGGTTTCCTGGACTGGGCGGACCTCCGCCCGGAGACCCTGCGCGAAGCGATCGTCGACGTGGCGGCCGGACGGTTTCACGTGTCGGCGACGCTGGCGCGGCGATCCGTGGCGGCACCCGACCAGTCCGGTGACGACACCACCTCGAAGCGCGCGTCGATGATCGCGCTGACGGCACGGGAGCACCAGGTACTGCGCCTGATCGCCGAGGGGCTGAGCAACCGGCAGGTCGCTCGGTCGCTGAGTATCTCCGAACATGGAGTCAAACGCACGGTCGGCATCATTCTGGCCAAGCTCAACTGTCCTAACCGGACTCTCGCGGTGGTCCGGGCCATCGAGTCGGGGCTCCTCGTCATGTGAGGTGCCGGGCCGGTGGCGAAGTTCCGCCCGACGGCACGGCCAGTGGCCCGCGGTCTCCGCGATCGCCAGGCAGGCGGACAAGCCCGAGCACGCCGCGCGGGCGGCCGGGCTTGTCCGGAACTGTCAGGTGTCCTCGGATCCGGCGATCCGGATATCACCGGCCGCCGAGTGAATCGAGCCAGCGGCGGAGGTGCGCGGCGGTCTCCGCCGCCTGTTCCTCGATGATCGAGAAGTGATCCGACGCGACGTGCCCGGCCGGTCCTCGGTGCAGCCAGCCGGGGACCGGATCGACGTCGCCGAAGCCGCTCAGCGTGACGGTGGCCCGCAGGTTCAGCGTCGGCGCGGCGATCGGCCTGGCCTCGCGCTCGGGAGTGATCCGCACATAGCCGCCCATGGCGACCAGGCCGTGGTCGTCGACGGGGGTCAGTGCGTTGTCCCGCGCCAGGATCTGCCCCAGCGCGTCGATGAGCACGCGGTGCTGCAGTTCGACGTCCTCCGTGGAGTAGGTGTCGATCATCGCGACGCCCGCGACCTCGCCGCCCTCGTCTTCGAGCCGCCGGGCGACCGCGTGGGCGATCACACCACCGATCGAATAGCCGACGAGCGCCACCGGGCCTCGCTCGAGTTCCGCCGCGACGGCCGCGGCGATGCTCTCGATCGCCGCCGCCCAGCTCGACGGCAGAGCGTCGCCTGCACGCATCCCGGGCAACCGCACCGCACTGATCCGCCGCTCACCGCCCAGTTCGCGGGCAAGGCGGGCGAACTGGTGCGGGCCCGATCCCGTCAGGAACGAGGGGACGCAGATCAGTGCCGGTGCCGCGTCGCCCCGCGCCAGAAGCTGGACATCCGGGCGTTGCGCGGCGGCCTCGCCGGCGGGGTACGTGGTCATCAGAGCCGAACTCGCGATCAGCAGGGGCATCGCCCCTTCCAGCTCGCCGCGGCGATGCGCCGCCGACACCAGATCGGTGATCGTGCCGCGCACGCCTGCCGGTGCCTGCTCGGCCACGCCGGTGCCGGATTCCTCGATCCGCGATCGCACCAGTTTCGCCACGTCGGCGGCGGTCGGGTGATCGAAGATCAGCGTCGACGGCAACGTCAGCCCGGTCAGCTGTGCGAGCCGGTTCCGGAATTCGACGGCGCCGAGGGAGTCGAAACCGAGCTCGGTGAACGGCGCGGCCGGATCGATCGCGTCGCCGGACAGGTGACCGAGGACCGCGGCGGCGACCTTGCGCACCTCTCGGACGAGCACGCCGTCGCGGTCGGCCTCGGGCAGCGCGGCCAGCTGCCGCACCAGGTCGGCACCGGCACTCGCGGCGGCCGGGGGAACCCGGATCATGCCGCGCAGTACCGCGGGCAGGGTGCCGCCGCTCGCCAGGGCGGTGAGCGCCGCCGTGTCCAGCAATGCCGTCATCGGTGTCGCCCGGCCGGTCGCGAGCGCGTTGTCGAACAACGCCATCCCGGACTCCGGGTCGATCGGGATCAGGCCCAGCCTGGCCCGGATCTGGCGGGCGTACTGCCCGGCGCCGTCCCCGCCGAGTATCCCCGCCATGCCGACGGTCCACAGTCCCCAGGCCAGTGAGTGCGCGGGCAGGCCAGCGTTGCGGCGCGCATGTGCCAGCGCGTCCAGGACGCTGTTGGCGGCGGCGTAGTTGCCCTGTCCCTGTCCGCCGAGCAACGGCGCCGCGGAGGAGAACAGCACGAACGCCGACAGCTCCAGGTCGCGGGTCAGCTCGTGCAGGTGCAGTGCCGCGTCGACCTTCGGTGCCAGCACCCGGGTCGTCTGCGCGGCGGTGAGGGTGTCGAGCGTGCCGTCGTCCAGGACGCCCGCCGCGTGGATGACGGCGGTCAGCGGGGCGTCGGCGTCGATGCCGGCCAGCAGAGCCTGGACCGCGGTGCGTTCGGTGACGTCGCAGGCCACGACCCGGACCTGGGCGCCGAGGCCGGTCAGCTCGGCGACCAGTTCGGCGGCGCCGTCCACCGCCGCGCCGCGCCGCGATGCCAGCAGCAGCCGTCGTGCGCCGTGCTCCGCGACCAGATGCCGCGCGACGATCGCACCGATACCGCCGGTGCCGCCGGTGATGAGCACCGTGCCGTGGCCGAACGACAGTGGCTCGCTTGGTTCGGTGGCGGGCACCGGCTGCAGCCGCGGTGCCAGGAGCCGGCCCTCGCGGACGGCCACGTGCGGTTCGTCCTGGGCCACGGCGTCGGTGAGCGACTTGATCGCCACGGTGTCGCCGTCGTGGTCGAGGAGCAGGGACCGGCCCGGGTGCTCGGATTGTGCGCTGCGCACCAGGCCCGCCACGGCGGCGCCGGTCAGGTCGGGTTCCTCCCCGGGCAGCCCGGCGGCCGTGCGCGTCAGGATCACGAGCCGGCCGGGGTGTTCAGCGCCGATCCAACCCTGCAGCAGTGCGAGCGTCGTCAATACGCCGGAGTGGATTTCCGCCGCGCCGGCACCGGTTCCGCGCGGGGCCTGCCAAACGACGGTGCCGGGAACATCGTGCAGCGCAGCGAGTTCCGCGAGATCGGCACAGCTTGCGAGGGACTCCGGGGCCTCGACGATCGCCGGGTCACCGAGCACGACGACGCGCCCGGTGTCCATTTTGGACTCGGCAGGCACGGCGACCCATTCGAGGTCGAACAACGGTGCCGCGCCACGCAGCCGGGCCAGCGCCTTCCGCTCGATCGGACGGACTCGCATCGACTCGATGCTCAGCACGAGGGCGCCGGCCGCGTCGACCGCGTCCACGCGCAAGGTGTCGGGTGCGACGCGGACGACGCGGACGCGCAGGGCATCCGCGCCGGACTGTTCCAGCTGGACACCGTCGAAGGCGAACGGCAGCGGCACCCGGCCATCGGACCCGCCCTCGGCGAGCCGGCCGACCGCGGCGTGGAACACCGCGTCCAGCAACGCCGGATGCAGTCCGAAGGCGGTGGCGCGCGCCGCCGTGTCGGTGTCGAGCGCCAGATCGGCGAAGACTTCCTCACCCCGCGACCACGCGGCGCGAACACCCTGGAACACCGGGCCGTACCCGAAGCCGAGGTCGCCGAGCGCGCGGTACACCTGTTGCGCGTCGACCGGATCGCCCGCGACGGGAGGCCACGCCTGGGACCAGTCCGGTGCCGCGGCCGGCGTGGCGGACGTGAGCAGGCCACGGGCGTGCGGCACCCAGGCGTCGACGGTGCGGGCGTGGATGGCCACGGCCCGGTGTCCGTCGGCGTCGGGTTCGCCCACGGAGAGCTGAACATCCGCGGCGCCATCGGCCGGGAGCACCAGCGGCTCCGCGAGCACCAGTTCCGCCAGGCGCGGCACGCCGAGCCGGACGCCGGCGGCCAGCGCCAGTTCCACGAATCCGGTACCCGGCATCACGACCGTGCCGTGGACGGCGTGGTCGGCGAGCCACGGGTGCGTGCGCAGCGAGAGCCTGCCGGTGAACAGCCACTCGTCCTTGCCGGCGAGCCGCACCTGGGCGTGCAGCAGCGGATGGCCGGCGGAGTCGGCACCGGCGAGCGGTGCGGCGGGCTCGGCGGGCAGCAGCCAGAATCGTTCGTGCTGGAAGGGATAGGCAGGCAAGGCGATCCGTGCCTGCGGCCGGGCTCCGAAGTAGTCCGCCCACCGCACCGGCCTGCCCGCGCAGTGCGCGGTCGCCAGCGCGGTGACCAGCTGCTCGGGCTCGTCGACGGTGCGACGGGAGCCCGCGACCACCGAGGCGCTCGCTGCGGGATCCGTCGCCACCGTGGCGCGGGCCATGGTGGTCAGCACCGCGTCCGGGCCCAGCTCGACGAACAGGCCCGCACCCGAATCGAGCAGCGACCGCACCGCCGGGGCGAAGCGCACGGCCTCGCGCACCTGCCGGACCCAGTACTCGGGCGTAGCCACCGCCTCGTCGGCGAATGCGCCGGAAACCGTGGAGCACAAAGGAATCCGTGGCTCGTGATACGTCAGGCCCACGGCGATCTCCGCGAACTCGGCCAGCATCGGATCCATCAAGGCGGAGTGGAACGCGTGGCTCACCCGCAGCCTGCTGGTCTTGACGCCCTCGGCCGCCAACCTCGATTCGAGCGCCGAGACGGCCTCGGTGTCGCCGGAGAAGACCACCACATCGGGAGCGTTCACCGCGGCCAGCGACACCGCGGCGACCGCCGGATCGGCCAGCAGCTGCCCGGCCCGCTCCTCCGGCACCGCGGCTGCCAGCATGCTCCCGCCCGCCGGCAGCGCCCCCATCAGCCTGCCCCGGGCCGCGACGAGCCGGCACGCGTCCGGCAACGACCACACACCGGACACGTACGCGGCGGCCAGCTCGCCGATCGAATGCCCGGCCACCGCGTCCGGCGTCACGCCGCAGGACTCGACAAGGCGGTACATCGCCACCTCGAACGCGAACAACGCGGGCTGGGTGTACTCGGTGCGGTCCAGCAGCGTCCCGGCGGTCGCGCCGAACATCACCTCCCGCAGCGAACGCCCCAGGTGTGCGTCGAATTCCGCGCACACCTCGTCGAGCGCGGCCGCGAAGACCGGGAACGCCCGGTACAACCCGGCGCCCATCCCGATCCGCTGCGCGCCCTGACCGGTGAACAGGAACGCCGTCGTGCCCGGCTGACCGACGCCGCTGACGATTCCCGGTCCCGGCTCGTCGGCGGCCAGGCGCGCCAAGGCCGCCAGCAGCGTCTCCCGGTCCGAGCCGACGACAGCGGCGCGCTGTTCGAGCCGCGCGCGGTGCAGCGCCAGTGTCACCGCGACGTCGGTCAGGTCCAGCTCCGGACGTTCGCACAGCGCGTCGTGCAGACGGCGCGCGTGGGACCGCAGCGCGGCCTCCGTCCGCGCGGACAGCAGCAACGGCACGACCTCCGGGCGCGGCGGATCGACCGGCCGCGCCGGGACCGCGGGCGCCTCTTCGAGGATCACGTGCGCGTTGGTCCCGCTGATCCCGAACGACGACACACCCGCCCGGCGCGGACGCTCCCCGGCAGGCCACGGCTCGGCCTCGGTCAGGATCCGTACCGCGCCCGCCGACCAGTCCACATGCGACGACGGCGTGCCGACGTGCAAGGTGGACGGCAACTGCTCGTGCCGCAGTGCCTGCACCATCTTGATCACCCCGCCGACCCCGGCGGCCGCCTGCGCGTGCCCGATGTTCGACTTCAGCGATCCGATCCGCAGCGGCTCGGCGCGCTCCTGTCCGTAGGCGTTGAGCAGCGCCCGCGCCTCGATCGGGTCACCCAGTGTGGTGCCGGTGCCGTGCGCCTCCACGGCGTCCACATCGGACGGCCGGAGGCCGGCGTTGACCAGTGCCTGCCCGATCACCCGTTCCTGGGACGGACCGTTCGGCGCGGTCAGGCCGTTGCTCGCACCGTCCTGGTTGATCGCGCTGCCGCGAATCACGGCCAGCACCGGGCGCCCGTTGCGCCGCGCGTCGGACAGCCGCTCGAGGGCGAGCACGCCGACGCCCTCGGCCCACGAGACACCGTCCGCGGTACTCGAGAACGCCTTGCAGCGCCCGTCCGGTGACAACGCCCGCTGCCGGGAGAACTCCTGGAACAGCAACGGAGTCGACATGACCGTCACCCCGCCCGCCAGTACCAGCGACGTCTCCCCCGCGCGCAGTGCCTGCACCGCCAGATGCAAGGCCACCAGCGACGACGAACACGCCGTGTCCACCGTCACCGCGGGTCCTTCCAGACCGAGGGCGTAGGACACCCGGCCGGAGACGACGCTGCCCGCCGATCCGGTCGCCAGATAGCCTTCCGCGGCACCGTCGGCGGCCTCGCGCGCCGTGAAGCCGTAGTCCTGGTACATGACGCCCGCGTACACCCCGGTATCGCTGCCCCGCAGTGCGATCGGATCGATACCGGCGTCTTCGAGCGCTTCCCAGGACGTCTCGAGCAGCAACCGCTGCTGCGGGTCCATCGCCGCCGCCTCGCGGGGTCCGATGCCGAAGAAGGCGGCGTCGAAATCACCCGCCGCATGCAGGAATCCGCCTTCCCGGGTGTAGATCTTGCCGGGTTTGCCGGGGTCGGCGTCGTACAGGCGCTCGACGTCCCAGCCGCGGTCGCCGGGGATCGGGGTGATCGCATCGACGCGCCCGGCGATCAGCTCCCAGAGCTGGTCCGGATTCTCGACACCGCCGGGATACCGGCAGCTCATGCCGACGATCGCGATCGGCTCGTCGGTTTTGGCCTTCGCTTTGACCGAGGAGGGGCGCGGCCGGGTCGGCTCCGAACCGTCGACCCGGGTACGCAGGAAGCCCGCGACGGCGGCGATGGTCGGATAGTCGAACACCAGCGTGGACGGAAGCTCGACGCCGGTGGCGGCGGTCACCTTGTTGCGGAACTCGACTCCGCCGAGCGAGTCGAAACCCAGTTCGCTGAACGGAGTTCCGGGGTCGATGGCGCCGGCCGACTCGTGACCGAGGACGGCGGCGGCGATCGCGCGGACCTCGTCGCGGATCAGCACCTCCCACTGATCGGCGGGAGCGTCGAGCAACCGCTGACGCAACGGGCTGTCGGCGATCCGGCCGCGCGCCGGGACGTGAATCAGGCCGCGCAGCACCGCGGGCAGCGTGCCGAGCCTGCCCAGCGCGGTGAGCGCGGGGGTGTCGAGCAGCGCGGTCATCAGCATCGGTTCGGTGGTGGCCAACGCGTTGTCGAACATCCGCATGCCGATATCCGGCTCGATCGGGGACAACCCGAGACGCGTGCGGATCTGCCGCACCAGATGTTCGCCGCCCGGGTCGTTCAAGGACTCGGCCATGCCGAGCTTCCACAGCCCCCAGGCCAGTGAATGCGCGGGCAGGCCGGCGCTGCGGCGCACCTGGGCGAGCGCGTCCATCGCCGCGTTCGCGGCCGCGTAGTTGCCCTGGCCCTGCCCGCCGAGCAGTGGCCCGGCGGAGGAGAACAGCACGAACGCCGACAGGTTCCTGTCGCGGGTGAGCTCGTGCAGATGCCAGGCGGCATCGGCCTTCGGGGCGAGCACCCGGTCCACCTGCCCGGCGGTCAGGGTTTCGATGGTGCCGTCGTCGACCACGCCCGCGGTGTGCACGACCGCGGTCAACGATTCGGATTCCAGCAGTGCCGCGAGCGCGCTGCGATCGCTGACATCGCACGCGGCGACGCGTACGTCGGCGCCCAGTGCGGTCAGTTCGGTGACCAGTTCCTCGACGCCTGGTGCGGCGGAGCCGCGGCGTGAGACGAGCAGCAGTCTGCGCACCTCGTGCCGGACGACCAGGTGGCGTGCGGTGACGGCGGCCAATCCGCCCGCGCCGCCGGTGATCAGGACCGTGCCGTCACCGAAGGGCTTGTCGGTCGCTTCGACGGTGGTCGTCCGGATCAGCCGCGGTGCCACCGTGGCGCCGTCGCGGATCGCGAGCTGGGGTTCGTCCGTGGCGACCGCGGCGGTGATCCGCCGGGGCAGGTCCGCGAGGTCGGCGAGGTCACTGTCGCCGAGGTCCACGTTCACGATGCGCCCCGGATGTTCCGATTGCGCGCTGCGCACCAGGCCGCGGACGGCCGCTGCCGCGGGATCCGGCGTCTCGCCGGGCAGACCGGCGCCATTGCGGGTCAGCACGATCAGCGTCGCGTCGGCGCAACCCGGTTCGGCAAGCCAGTCGCGCAACACCGCGAGGGCGTCGTGCACGGCGGTGCGGATAGCCGCGGGGACGTCGTCGCCGTCCGCTGCCGTTTCGGGCGACCAGACGACAAGCGCGCCGGTGTGTCCCCCGTCGGCCGCGAACGCCGCGACATCACCGAAAGTCTCGCCACAACCTGCGATCGGCCGACCCAGCGCGACCAGTTTCCGGTCCGGCGCCGCGGATGCCGTCACCGGCGTCCAGTCGAGGGCGTAGAGCGGACTGCGGGCCCCGGCGAGAGCGCGCGCGTCCGCGGGGCGGGCGAGCACGGCGTCGATCGACAGCACCGCGGCACCGGTGGCGTCGCAGGCGTCGATGCGCACCTTCTCGGGGCCCAGCCGGCTGATGCGCGCGCGGACCGCGGTGGCGCCGTGCCGGAACACCCGGACACCGCCGAAGGAGAACGGAAGCGGAAGTTTGCCGTCGGGCAGGTTGTCGGCGAGTCCGTCGAGGGCAGCGTGGAAGATCGCGTCCAGCAGCGCCGGATGGACCCCGAAGCCCGCTGTCGTCTCGTCCAAGGTCACCTCGGTGAACACGTCGTCACCACTGGTCCAGGCGGCGCGCACGCCCTGGAAACCCGGGCCGTAGCCGAATCCCCGTTCGGCGAGCCGGTCGTACAGACCCGTTGCGTCGATCGGCGTGCCGTCGGCGGGCGGCCAGTCGGGGTCGGTCCAGTCCGGCGTCACGTCGTCGGCGGGAGCGAGGACGCCGGTGGCGTGCAACGTCCAGTCCGGCTCGGCCTCCGCGGCATCGGTGACGGCACGCGAATGGATCGACAGGCGCCGACGGCCGGTGTGGTCGGGCTCGGTCACCGAGACCTGCACGTCCACGGCAGTGGCGCCGTCGAACAACAGCGGCGACGACAGGACGAGTTCGTCCACGACGGGCAGTTCCAGGCGGCGGCCCGCGGCCACCGCGAGATCCACGAACCCGGTGCCGGGCAGAAGGATCGATCCGAAGGCCGTGTGGTCGGCGATCCACGGCTGGCCGGTGGTGGAAAGCCTGCCGCTGAACAGCCATTCGTCGCGACCGGCGAGCGGCGCGGCGACGCGCAGCATCGGATGTTCGAGCGCGGCGAGACCGGCGCGGCCCAGGTCGCCGAGCGCGCCGTCGTCGGGCTGCACCCAGTAGCCGCGACGCTGGAAGGCGTAGACCGGCAGGTCGAGATGGGTGACCGGCTTTCCTGGCGACAGCGGCGTCCAGTCGACGGCCATGCCCGAGCACTGGGCGGCGGCGAGCAACCGCAGGAACTGGCCGGCCTCGTCGACGCTGCGCCGGGACGCCGCCGCGACCAGCGAGCGGGACGCCACTTCGTCGGTCAGTGTCTGGCGGGTCATCGCCGCCAGCACCGCGTCCGGCCCCACCTCGACGAACCGGCGCACGCCGGCGTCGGCGAGGGACCGCACCGCCGGGGCGAACCGCACGGCCTCGCGCACCTGCCGCACCCAGTACCGCGGCGTCAGCAGTTCGGGACCGATCGGCGCACCGGAAACCGTGGAGTACACGCCGATTCGTGGCGCGTGATACGCGACCGATTCGGCGACCTGCTCGTACTCGGCGAGCATCGGTTCCAGCAACGCCGAGTGGAAGGCATGACTGACCGTCAGCCGGGTCGTCTTCACGCCCTCGGCCACCAGCCGGTCCTCCAGCGCGGCGATCGCCGCCGTCTCGCCCGAAAACACCGTCGCCGCTGGCGCGTTCACGGCCGCCAGCGAGACCGTCCCGTCCGAAACCAGGTCCAGCGCCCGCGCCTCCGGCACCGCGGCGGCGAGCATCGCGCCACCGGCGGGCAGCGCGCCCATCAGCCGGCCGCGGGCGGCAACGAGCCGGCACGCGTCGGCCAGCGACCACACCCCGGCCACGTAGGCCGCGGCCAGCTCGCCGATCGAATGCCCGGCCACCACGTCCGGGGTCACACCGAACGATTCCAGGAGGCGGTACAGCGCCACCTCGAACGCGAACAGCGCGGGCTGCGTGAACTCCGTCCGGTCAAGCGAGCGTTCGGCGTCGGCGAACATGACCTCGCGCAGCGATATCCCCAGCAGGGCATCGAATTCCGCGCACACGTCGTCGAGCGCAGCCGCGAACACCGGGAACGCGGCAGCGAGTCCCGCGCCCATCCCGGCACGTTGCGCGCCCTGACCGGTGAACAGGAAGGCCGTCTCGCCGGTGGTGACGGCACCGGACACGACCTGCGGGGAGGCCGAACCCGCGGCCAGGGCCGTGAGGCCGGCGAGCCGGCCGGCCCGGTCGGCGCCGAGCACCGCGCCGCGCCGATTCAGCCGAGCGCGGGTGGTGATCAGTGCGGCAGCAATGTCGGCGTCAGCCGTCTCGGGGTGGTCGGTGAGCCAGACGAGTAACCGGCTCGCCTGTGCCCGGAGCGCGGCGTCCGACTTGGCCGAAAGCAACCACGGCACCGAGAGGATCGAAACCTCTTGGCGCACAACATCATCCGGCGCGGTTTCCGCATCGGCCGCACGGTCGCGCGGCGCCTCTTCGAGGATCACGTGCGCGTTGGTCCCGCTGATCCCGAAGGACGACACGCCCGTCCGGCGCGGACGGTCGAGCTCCGGCCACTCCCGGGCCCGTGTCAGCAGTTCCACCGTGCCCGCCGACCAGTCGACCTCGGGGGTCGGCTCGGCCACGTGCAACGTCGAGGGCATGACCCCGTTGCGCATCGCCATGACCATCTTGATCACGCCCGCGACACCCGCCGCGGCCTGCGTGTGACCGATGTTCGACTTGACCGAACCCAGCCACAACGGGTTGTCGTCTCCCCGGGCCTTGCCGTAGGCGGACAACAGCGCCTGCGCCTCGATCGGATCACCGAGCCGGGTTCCCGTGCCGTGCGCTTCCACAGCGTCCACTTCGGACGCCGACAGCCGCGCGTTGTCCAACGCGGCCCGGATTACGCGCTCCTGCGAAGGCCCGTTCGGCGCGGTCAGCTGGCTGCTCGCACCGTCCTGGTTCACCGCGGAACCGCGGACCACGGCCAGGACTCGATGACCGCTGCGCTCGGCGTCCGAAAGCCGTTGCAGCACCAGCAAACCCACGCCCTCGGCCCAGCCCGTGCCGTCCGCCGACGACGAGAACGCCTTACACCGCCCGTCCGGCGCCAATCCACGTTGCCGGGAAAACTCCACGAACGTCCCCGGCGTCGCCATCACCGTCACGCCACCGGCAAGCGCCATCGAGCACTCGCCCTGACGCAATGCCTGTGCCGCAAGATGAATCGAAACCAACGAGGATGAGCAAGCGGTGTCGACCGTCACCGCCGGGCCCTCCAACCCGAAGGTGTAGGACACCCGGCCCGACGCGATGCTGCCCGCGCTTCCGGTCAGCAGGTAGCCCTCGAAGTCCTCGGGCGCCTTCGGGATCCGGGAACCGTAGTCGTCGTACATGACGCCCGCGTACACCCCGGTACGCGTGCCCCTCAGCGCGGTCGGGTCGATGCCCGCGTGTTCGAAAGCCTCCCACGCCGTTTCCAGCAGCAACCGCTGCTGGGGATCCATCGCCGCCGCCTCGCGCGGACTGATGCCGAAGAACTCGGCATCGAATTGGTCGGCGTCGTACAGAAATCCGCCTTCACGGGTGTACGAGGTTCCCAGTTGTTCGGGGTCGGGGTGATAGAGCCTTTCCAGGTCCCAGCCAGGGCGCTCGGGGAAGCTGCCTACCGCGTCGCGCTCGGCGCTCACCAGCTCCCAGAAGTCTTCCGGAGAGGCGACGCCGCCCGGCAGCCGGCAGGCCATCCCCACGATCGCGATCGGCTCATGAGCGCGCTCCTCCAGATCCTGGACACGCTGACGGCTTTCTCGCAGGTCGACCGTCGCCCGCTTGAGGTAATCGCGCAGTTTCTGCTCGTTGTTCATGTCTACCTGCCGAGTTCGTTGTCAAGTGCGGCGAAGAGGTCGTCGTCGGTTTCCAGATCGAGGGCCGCGACGGCGGTCCCGCCGTCCACCATCCGGAGTAGCCCGCGCAATCGCGCGGCGATCGTTTCCGCGGCGTCGTCGGGCGTATCCGGGGTGGCGATGACGGCCTCGAGCGCGTCCAGTGCCTGCTGGACCGGGTCCGGCGTCTCGCCGATCAGCTCACCCCGAAGGTAGGTGGCGAGCGCTTCGGTAGTCGGGTGATCGAAAACGAGTGTGCTGGGCAGCCTCAGTTCGGTGGCGCTGGTGAGCCTGTTGCGGAGTTCGACCGCGGTGAGCGAGTCGAAGCCCAGGTCCAGCAGACCACGCTGGACGTCGATCGTCTGCGGCGCCGGGTGGGCCAGCACGATGCCGACCTGTTCCTTGACGAAGGAAAGCAGCAGCGCTTCCTGCTCTGCCTCCTCCAGTCCCGCGAGCCGTTGCGCCAGCGGGATTTCCACCGGTGTGGTGCGCCTGCCGGCTCGGCGTCCGGTACGCACCAGGCCCCGGAACAGCTCGGGCAGCGCGTCTCCGAGAGAGCGCAGTGCGGCGAGGTCGAGCGCCACCGGCGCGAGCACCGGCTGGGAACCCGTGGCACCGGCCAAGACCTGGTCGAGCGCCGCGAGTGCTTGCTCGTCCGGCATCGGCAGCACGCCGTTGCGCATCAGCCGGGCCCGGTCGGCTTGCTCGAGTTCGTCCGCCATTCCGCCCTGCCACATCCCCCAGGCCAAGGACACCGCGGGCAGGCCGGCACCGCGGCGGTATTCGGCCAGCGCGTCCAGGAAAGTGTTGCCCGCGGCGTAGTTCGCCTGTCCGGCGTTGCCCACCAGACCGGCGACAGAGGAGAAGAGGACGAAGGCCGTCAGCTCCAGTTCCGCGGTCAGCTCGTGCAGGTTCCAGGCGGCTGCCACCTTCGGCCGCAGGACCCGGGCGAGACGGTCCGGGCTCAGACCCTCCACAGTGGAGTCCTCGACGACTCCGGCCGCGTGCACCACCGCGGTGAGCGGGTGTTCGTCCGGGATCGACGCGAGCAGCTCCGCCAGCGCGTCACGGTCGGCCACGTCGCAGGCCGCGACCCGTACTTCGGCACCGAGCGCCGTCAGTTCGGCCACCAGGTCCTCCGCGCCGCCACGCCGGCTGGTGAGCAGCAGCCGGCGAGCACCGCGGGCGATCACCAGATGCCGGGCGACCAAGGCGCCGAGCGCGCCCGTGCCGCCGGTGATCAGCACCGTGTGTTCCGGGTCGAACATCTCGGCGGAGTCCGGGATCCCGTCCGGCTGCGGCACTTTCGCCAGCCTGGTCACGTAGGCCTGTCCGTTACGCAGCTCGAGCTGTGGCCGGGGATCCGCCAGCGCCGCCGCACGCAGCTCGTCACTGGCGGGCAGGCCGTCGGTGATCACGTGCTGGAACCGCCCCGGGTGTTCCGACTCGGCCGCCCGGATCAGCCCGGACAGCGCGCTGTGCCCCAGTTCCCCGGTGCTGAGCACGGCGAGTCGCGCGCCCGGCGGTGCCTCGGCGCCGAGCCACTGCCGCACCACCGCCAGCACCTCTTCGGTGAGCTGGCCCGTCTCCTGGGGAGTGGCCGGACGTACCGGAAGGACGACCACGTCGGGAACGGCCGCGCCCTTCGCCGCCCACGCGGCGAAATCGGGATGGCATTCGGCGGCGAGTCCGAGGTCGCTCGAGCCGAGGACCGCGATGGTCGCGGCACCCGCGGCGGGAAGTTCCACCGCGGTTCGCTCCACCGCGTACACGTACGGAGTGGACGACCCCGCCAGCGCGCCGGCCAGCAGTGCTCGCAGCGCGAGCGAATCGACGGTGGCGGCAAGCGTTCCCGTGTCGTCGGCGATGCGAACCGCGACGGTGCCGTCGCTGCCTGCCGACAGCTTCACCCGCAGGGGGCCGGGCCGGATTGCCGACAGCTGGACACCGCTGAAGGAGAAGGGCAGCCGGGTTTCCGCCGGATCTTCCAGGAGCAGCGCATGCAAGGAGGCGTCGAACAGCGCCGGATGCAGGGCGAATCCGTCGGTGTCCACGGATGCAGCCACCTCGGCGTAGAAGTCGTCGCCGGATCGCCATGCCGCCTGGAGACCTTGGAACGCCGGGCCGTACCCGTAACCTCGGTCGGCGAGGCGGTCGTACAGGTCGTCGACCGGCTGGGGTTCGGCGCCGGCCGGAGGCCAGGACGCCAACTCGGGATCGGGATCCGGGCTGCTGGGAAGGGCGGCCACCACGCTTCCGGTGGCATGCCGGTTCCAGCCGTCCTGGTCTCCGCGCGAGTGGACGGCCACCGGGCGACGGCCGTCCGCGTCGGGGCTGCCCACGGTGATCTGCAGTTGGAGCGCGCCCTTCTCGGGAAGGACCAGGGGTTCGGCGAGGGTCAGCTCTTCCAGCCGCGCGCAGCCGACCTCGGCTCCCGCGTGCAGGGCGAGCTCCACCAGGGCCGTCCCCGGGACCAGCGGGGTGCCGGCGACGGCGTGGTCCGCGAGCCACGGATGGCTGCGGGCCGAAACCCGGCCGGTGAACAGGACTCCGTCGGAATCCGCGAGCGGAACTCCGGCGCCGAGCAACGGGTGCCGCGCGGAGTCCAGTCCGGCCGAGGTGACGTCGCCGCTGCCGTGCCCGTCTGTGAGCCAGTAGTGCCGGCGCTGGAACGGGTAGGTCGGCAGGTCGACGGTTCCGGCGTTCTCGCCGAACAGGGCACGCCACTGGACCGGAACGCCTCGTACATAGGCGTGAGCCAAGGCGGTGACGACGGTGTGCGGCTCGGGCCGCCCATCGCGCAGTACCGGGACCAGCAACGCTGTCGCATCGAGGAAGTCCTGGCCCATCGCGCTGAGCACGCCATGCGGGCCGAGTTCCAGGAAGGTCCGTACGCCTTCGGCCTCCATCACGCGTGCCGCGTCCAGGAAACGCACCGGCAGGCGGACATGGCGAACCCAGTACTCCACAGTGGACAGTTCCCCGGCGTCGGCTAGCTTCCCGGTCAGCGTGGACACGATCGGGATGGTGGGCGGAGCGAAGGCGAACTCCTTCACGACCGCTTGGAAGTCGTCCAGCATCGCGTCCATGTGCGGGGAATGGAAGGCGTGGCTGACGCGCAACCGCTTGGTCTTCCGCCCTTGCGCGGCCAGCTCCGCTCCGATCGCCTCGACAGCCGCCGTGTCGCCCGAGAGAACCACGGACGCAGGGCCGTTGACAGCGGCGATACCCAGCAGGTCCTCCCGTCCGTCGAGCAGCTTCAGCACTTCGGCCTCGTCGGCCTCGACGGCGAGCATCGTTCCGCCGTCAGGCAACGACTGCATCAGCCGCCCACGGGCCGCGACCAGCTTCGCGGCGTCCGCCAGCGAAAGGACGTCGGCGACGTGCGCGGCGGCCAGTTCGCCCACGGAGTGACCGCCGAGGAAGTCCGGCCGGAGCCCCCAGCCCTCGAGGAGCCGGTAAAGCGCCACCTCGGTCGCGAACAACGCGGGCTGGGCGAAATCGGTCCGGTCCAGCAACGCGGCGTCCCCGCCCCAGAGCACGTCGCGCAGCGGCTTTTCCAACCACTGGTCGAGCTCGGCGCAGACGGCGTCCAGTGCTTCGGCGTAGGCGGGGTAGGCGGAATACAGCTCCCGGCCCATGCCCAGTCGCTGGCTGCCCTGACCGGTGAAGAGGAAAGCGGTACGACCGCCCACCGGCGTCCCGCGCACGCTCAACGCGGCGAGCCCGTCAACCGCTTCGGGGGCGGTGGCGGCCACGACTACGGCGCGATGCGGCAGTCCGGCGCGTCCGGTGGCCAGGGTGCTGCCTGTCGAGGCCAGTTCCTCTTGCGTGGCTTCGGCGAGAACCGCGCCGACCCGATCGGCCTGCGCCAGCAAAGCCGCGTCGTTGTGCGCGGACAGCACCAGCGGCACGACCGGCATCGGCTGAGCCGGCGCAACCGGCTCCGTGGCGGGTGGCTGCTCGACGATGACGTGGGCGTTGGTTCCGCTGATCCCGAAGGAGGAAACGCCCGCCCGGCGCGGACGTCCGGGCTCGGGCCACGGCGTCGCCTCGGCGAGCAGTTCCACCTGACCGGCGGACCAGTCCACGTGCGGGCTGGGCTCGTCGATGTGCAGGCTCTTCGGGACGACTCCGTGCCGCATCGCCATGATCATCTTGATGACACCGGCCACACCCGAGGCAGCCTGCGCGTGTCCGATGTTCGACTTCAGCGAGCCCATCAGGATGGGGGACGTGCGTTCCCGCCCGTACGTGGCGAGCACCGCCTGGGCCTCGATCGGGTCGCCCAAGGTGGTGCCGGTGCCATGGGCCTCCAGCACGTCGACGTCCGCCGCGACCAGACCCGCGCTGGTGAGTGCCTGGCGGATCACCCTTTCCTGGGCGGGACCGTTGGGGGCGGTGAGGCCGTTGCTCGCACCGTCGTTGTTGACGGCGGTGCCCCGGACCACGCCGAGGATCCGGCGGCCGTTCCGCTGCGCGTCGGAAAGTCGTTCCAGCAGCAGGATTCCCGCGCCCTCCGCCCAAGCCGTCCCGTCCGCCTGTGCGGAGAAGGACTTGCACCGGCCGTCCGGAGCCAGTCCGCGCTGCCGGCTGAACTCGACGAAAAGTGTTGGCGCGGCCAGCACTGTCACGCCGCCGGCCAGCGCCAGCCCGCACTCGCCGTTCCGGAGTGCCTGCGCGGCAAGGTGAATCGAGACCAGCGACGAGGAGCAGGCCGTGTCGACGGTGATCGCGGGGCCCTGCAGGCCGAACGTGTAGGCGACCCGGCCGGAGGCGACACTGGCCGTGCTGCCGACCGACAGATAGCCTTCCAACGCGTCAGGAGCGTCCTTCAGCCGCGCCGCGTAGTCGTTCGCCATGACACCGGCGAACACACCGGTCTGGCTGCCCTTGAGCGAGGTCGGGTCGATCCCCGCGCGCTCGAACGCTTCCCAGCAGATCTCCAGCAGCAGGCGCTGCTGCGGGTCGATGGCGGTGGCCTCCCGCGCGCTCACGCCGAAGAGCTCGGGATCGAATTGCGCTGCCTCGTAAAGGAATCCGCCGTGCCGGGTGTACGAAGTGCCCACGTGATCCGGGTTCGCGTCGTACAGGCTGTCCAGGTCCCACCCGCGATCGCCGGGGAACGGCCCCACCGCGTCCCGCTCGTCGGACAACAGCGCCCACAACTCCTCCGGGGAGCTGACCTCCCCCGGGTAGCGGCAAGCCATCGCCACGATCGCGATCGGCTCGTCCGAAACACCCGCGATCGGCTCGGCCACGGCCACTTCGGCGGCCGGATCGACGAGCTCGGTCCGGAGAAAGCCGGCCAGCTCGACCGTATCGGGGTAGTCGAACACCACCGTCGCGGGCAACTTGAGCCCGGACACCACGTTCAACCGGTTGCGCAGTTCCACTGCCTTGAGCGAGTCGAAGCCCAAGTCGTTGAAGGCCCGGTCCGGAGAGACCTGATCCGCGTCGGTGTAGCCCAGTACAGCAGCCACCGCGCCACGAACCAGCTCCAGCACTACGCGTTCCTGCTCCTGCGAAGGCAAGCCCGCCAGTCGCTCCTGGAGCGAGCTTCCGCCTGCCTGCACGCCGGAGGCGGCGCGCCGCGCCGGGCGCACCAGTCCGTGGAAGAGAGCGGCCAGCGTGCCGTCCTCGCTCTGTTTCCGCAGTCCGGGGTAATCCAGCAGTGCCGGCACAAGGACCGGACGACGAGTTGCCAACGCGGCGTCGAACAACTCCAGCCCCTGATCGCTGGTGATCGGCGCGATACCGCTTCGGGCCATCCGGGCCAGGTCGGCGTCGGTCAGGTGAGCGGTCATCCCGCTTTCGTCCGCCCACAGGCCCCAGGCGAGCGACGTACCGGGCAGGCCAAGCGCCTGGCGGTGGAGCGCGAGGGCGTCCAGGTAGGTGTTGGCCGCCGCGTAGTTGGCCTGTCCCGCGGTGCCGACCGTGCCTGCCAGCGAGGAGAACAGGACGAACGCGTCCAGTGCCCGGTCCGCCGTGAGCTCGTGCAGGTTCCGGGCGGCGTCGATTTTGGGACGCAGCACGGTGTCCAGCTGCTCGGGCGTGAGGGACTGCAGCGTGCCGTCGTCGAGCACGCCTGCCGTGTGGAGCACCGCGGTGAGCGGATGCTCGGCGGGAATGCCCTCCAGTACCGCGGCGACCGCCGCGCGATCGGCTGTGTCGCAGGCGGCTACGGATACGTCGGTTCCGTGGGCGATGAGCTCGGCTTCCAGCTCCAGCATGCCCGCGGCTTCCCGGCCACGGCGGCTCACCAGCAGCAGGTGCCGCGCGCCGTGTTCGAAGACGAGATGGCGGGCGAACAGCCGGCCGAGTGTGCCGGTCGCACCCGTGATCAGCACGGTGCCCTCGGGGTTCAGCGCAGACGCGGTGTGGCTCGTGGCAGGCGATTTGACCAGACGCGGTGCCAGCAGCGCTCCGTCCCGGAAACGCACCTGTGCCTCCGGGACCGCCAGCGCGCGGCCCAGCTCGGCCTCGGAGAGGTCCCACTCCGCCACGTCCACAAGGCCGAACCGATCGGGGTTCTCCGACATCGCGGTGCGCACCAGCCCCCAGACGGGAGCCGAGCCGAGACCGGCCTCCGTGGCGGCGGTGGTCGCGTCGCGGGTCACGAAAACCAGACGCGCGTCGCCGAATCGTTCGTCCGCAAGCCATTCCCGCGCCAACCGCAAGGCGCGGTGCGCCGCGGCGCGGGGACCGTCCTCGCCGGGGAAGGGGACCACGACGAACGGCGGGGTTTCCCCGATGCCGGCAAGGTCCGGATAGGTCCCCGACGGCGCGGGCAGACCGTGGCCGGACTCGGCGAGCACGGCCCACCGGGTGATCGCGGGGCCATCGGGGACGGCCGTCCACTCGACCTCGAGCAGCGGTTGGTCCACAGTGGACCGGCCGGCCAGCTGCGCTGGGTCGACAGCCCGCAGGCTGAGCGACTTCGCCGTCGCGATCGGTGCACCGCTCGCGTCGGCGAGGAACAAGGCAGTACCCGAGCCGTCCGGAGTGAGGCGCACCCGCAGCACGCTGGCGTCCGCCGCGTGGAGCCGGACGCCCGTCCAGGCGAACGGAAGCACCAGCCTGCCGTCCTCGGCCAGCGCCAGTGGATGCAGCGCGGCGTCGAGCAGCGCCGGGTGAATCCCGAACTCGCCCGGAGCGACGTCCTCCGGCAAAGCGACTTCGGCGAACATCTCGTTCCCGGCGCGCCACAGTGCTCGCAGACCCTGGAAGGTGGGGCCGTACTCGAAGCCTCGCTCGGCAAGCGTGTCGTAGACCGCCGACAGATCCACCGGTTCGGCACCGGCGGGAGGCCAGGCAGAGGTGTCCGGCACCGCCATACGCGCTTCCGCGCGGCCCAGTGTTCCGGTGGCGTGCTGGATCCACGGGCTGAGCGGCGCGTCGACGGCCTCGGGCTCCGGCCGGGAGTGGACCGACAGTGCGCGCCGGCCCTCCGCGTCCGGAGCGTCGACCACGACCTGGAGGTGCACTCCGCCGCGGCCCGCGAGGACCAACGGCGCCTCCAACGTCAGCTCGTCGAGCTGATCGAGGCCCGTGTGGTCGCCCGCCCGGATCGCGAGGTCCACGAAGGCGGTGGCGGGGAGCAGCACCGTGCCCGCCACGGCGTGGTCCGCCAGCCACGGCTGCCCGGTCAAGGAGATCCGTCCACTGAGGACCAACTTGTCCTCGTCGGCCAGCCAGAGCGCCGCACCGATGAGCGGGTGACGCTCGGCGGCCATGCCGAGCCCGCCCGCGTCCCCGGCCCGCCGCTCACCTTCGAGCCAGTGACGTTGCCGCTGGAACGGGTAGGTGGGCAGATCGACCGGAACGCCGGGACCGCCGAGCACAGCCGGCCAGTCGACCTCCACACCGTTGACGTGCGCCTCGGCGACCGAGGCGAGGAAACGATCCCGGCCACCGTCGTCGCGCCGCAGCGATCCGACCACGACAGCGTTGCCCACACCGGCTTCGTCGGCTGTGTCGCTCAGGGCCGAGGTGAGCACCGGGTGGGCACTGACCTCGATGAAGACGCGATGCCCGTCGCCGAGCAGCGCACGGGTGGCCTCTTCCAGCTGGACGGTCTGGCGGAGATTGCGGAACCAGTACCCGCCGTCGAGTTCCGCGCCGTTCAGCGGCTGCCCGGTGACAGTGGAGAAGAACCTGATGTCACCGGTACGCGGCGTGACGCCGGCCAGCAGCTCCCGCAGCTCGTCCTCCAGCGCGTCGACGTGGGCGGAGTGCGAGGCGTAGTCGACCGGAATGGTGCGGGCACGGTATCCCTTGGCCTCGCTCTGCGCGACGAGCTCGGCCAGCGCCTCCGGATCGCCGGAGACGACCGTGCTCGCGGGGCCGTTGTGTGCGGCGATGTCGATCGTGCCGTCCCAAGGGGCGACGAGCTCGCGAACCTCGTCGGCGGGCAGCGCCACCGACACCATCCCGCCGGTACCGGCCAGCTTCACGATCGCCCGGCTGCGCAACGCGACGATCTTCGCCGCGTCCTCGAGCGACAACGCACCGGCGACCACGGCCGCCGCGATCTCGCCCTGCGAATGACCGGCCACCCCGTCCGGCTCGATTCCTACAGAGCGCCACAACGCCGCCAGCGACACCATCACCGCCCACAACGCGGGCTGCACCACGTCCACCCGGTCGAAATCGGGCGCGCCCTCCGCACCGCGCAGCACATCCAGCAGCGACCAGTCCGTGAACGGCGCCAGCGCCCGCGCACACTCCCCCAACCGCCCGGCGAACACCGGAGAGGAATCGAAAAGCTCGAGCGCCATGCCCGGCCACTGCGCACCCTGACCGGGGAAGACGAACACCGTCTTGCCCGCGCCGGAAGCCATACCCCGCACCAGATTCGCCGCGGAACCACCCGAAGCCAGCGCCGCGAAACCCGCCAGCACCTCGTCGGAGTCCGCACCCGAGACAGCCGCGCGGAACGGAAGGTGCGGCACCCGCGTCGCAAGGGCCGAAGCGACCGCCGCCGGCTCCACGGCCTGCGAAGCCAGCAGTGCACGGATCCGCTCCGCCCTGGCCGCCAGCGCCGCCTCGCTCTTGGCGGACACCACCATCGGAAGACCCGCCGCGACCGGCTCACCGGACGCGACCGGCTCCGGCCCCTGCTCCAGGACCACATGCGCGTTCGTGCCGCTGATCCCGAACGACGACACCGACGCCCGACGCGGACGACCGAGCTCCGGCCATTCCTGCGCCTGCGTCAGCAGCTTCACCGTGCCCGCCGACCAATCGACCTCGGGGGTCGGCTCGGCCACGTGCAAGGTCGCCGGAAGCGCGCCGTTCCGCATCGCCATCAGCATCTTGATGATGCCCGCGACACCCGCCGCGGCCTGCGTGTGCCCGATGTTCGACTTGATGGAACCCAGCCACAACGGCTGATCGCCGGACCGCTCCCGGCCGTAGGTCGCCAGAAGCGCCTGCGCCTCGATCGGGTCGCCCAGCCGGGTACCCGTACCGTGCGCCTCCACAGCGTCCACTTCGGACGCCGACAGCCCCGCATTGGCGAGCGCCTGACGGATCACCCGTTGCTGGGACGGTCCGTTCGGGGCGGTGAGGCCGTTGCTCGCGCCGTCCTGGTTCACCGCCGAACCCTTGATCACACCGAGAATGTCGTGCCCCAGCCGCTGGGCGTCCGACAGCCGTTCCAGCACCAGCACGCCCGCGCCCTCGGCCCAGCCCGTGCCGTCCGCCGACGACGAAAACGCCTTGCACCGCCCATCCGGCGACAACCCACGCTGCCGGGAGAACTCGATGAACGTGTTCGGCGTCGACATCACCGTCACGCCACCGGCAAGCGCCATCGAACACTCACCCCGGCGCAACGCCTGCGCCGCCAGATGCACCGCCACCAACGACGAGGAACACGCCGTGTCCAGCGTCACCGCCGGCCCCTCCAAGCCGAACGTGTAAGCCACCCGGCCCGACAGCACACTCGCGATCGTGCCCGTCAGCAAATGCCCCTCGAAGCCCTCCGGAGCACTCCCCAGCCGCGACCCGTAATCGTTGTACATCACGCCCGCGTACACACCGGTCGAAGAACCACGCAACGAAGCAGGATCGATGCCGCCCCGTTCCAGCGCCTCCCACGCGACCTCCAGCAGGACACGCTGCTGCGGATCCGTCGCCACCGCCTCACGCGGACTCAGCCCGAAGAACTCCGCGTCGAAATCCGCGGCCTCGTAAAGAAATCCGCCCCTGCGCGTGGACGACTTGCCGGCCTTCTCCGGATCCGGGTCGAAGAGCCCGTCCACGTCCCAGCCGCGGTCCGCCGGGAACTCGCCGATCGCGTCCCGGCCCTCCGCCACCAGCCGCCACAGCTCCTCCGGCGTACCGACCCCGCCCGGATAACGACATCCCATGCCGACCACCGCGATCGGCTCGTCCGACCCCAGCTCGTGGGCGGCCACCGACGGGACGACAGCCGCTCCGGACGCATCGAGCTGCTCCAGCAGGAAGTCCGCCACCGCCGCGGGCGAAGGGCAGTCGAAAACCAGCGTGGCGGGCAGCCGCAAATCCGTCAGTTCGCCGAGCCGGTTGCGGAATTCGACACCGGTCAGCGAATCGAACCCGGCGTCCTTGAACGCCCTACTCGGATCGATGTCGACGCCGGCCCCATACCCGAGCACAAGTGCGACGGTCTCTCGTACGGAGTCGAGCACTGCCTGCGCTCGCTCGTCCGCGGGGAGCGGGACCAGCCGCTGGGCCCAGGACGAGCCGGCGCCGGGGGCGGCACCCGCCGCCTGCCGGCGGCGCACCCGGACCAGGCCGCTGTACAGGCCGGGGAGCCCGGTCTTCTCGGCCAGGGCACGCAGCGCGCCCAGATCCAGTTCGGCCGGAACCAGCAGCGGCTCCGGCGAACCCAGCGCGGCGTCGAACAGCGTCATGCCCAATTCCGGGCTCAGCGGAACGATTCCGCTCCGCCTCCACCGCGCGACGTCCGCGTCCCCGAGACTTCCGGCCATGCCGCCCGCGCTGTCCCACAGACTCCAGGCGAGGGAGGTGGCAGGCAGATCCTGCGCCCGGCGGTGCTGCGCGAGAGCGTCCAAGAAGGTATTCGCAGCCGCGTAATTCGCCTGACCGGCGTTGCCCACGAGACCCGCGATGGACGAAAAGACCACGAAGGCGGACAACTCGCGGTCGCGGGTGAGACGGTGCAGGTTCCAGGCCGCGTCCACCTTCGGACGCATCACCCGCTCCAGATGACCCGCCGTCAGCGACCCGACCGTCACGTCGTCCAGCACCCCCGCCGTGTGCACCACCGCGGTCAGCGGATGCTCGGCCGGCACCTCGGCCAGCAAACCGGCCAGCGCGGCGAAGTCCGACACATCACAAGCGGCCACCGAAGCCCGCGCGCCCAGCTCCGCCAACTCCGCCACGAACTCCGCGGCGCCCGGGGCCTCGCCACCCCGGCGACTCACCAGCAGCAGATGCCGCGCGCCATGGTGCGAAACCAGCCGCCGCGCCACCAGACGGCCCAGCGTGCCGAGACCACCGGTCACCAGGACCGTGCCCTCCGGGTCCAGGCCGTCGGCACCCGCGACCACCCCCGCCGCACGCGCCAGCCTCGGCACGGACAACTCGCCATCCCGCACCGCGACCTCGGGCTCGCCCGATGCCAGCACCGCCGGCAGCGACTCCGCCCCGCCCTCGTCCAGGTGAGCCAGGACCAGCCTGCCCGGATGCTCGGACTGGGCAGTACGGATCAGGCCCACGAGCGCGGCCGTGTGCAGCGCGCCGTCCGGCAGGACGACGACCAGGCGGCTCCCGGCGAACTGCGGGGCGGTCAGCCACTCCTGCACGGCTTCCAGGCCGCGCGCCGCCGTCAGGTGGGTCCGCGGAAGGACATCAGCCGGGGTATCGGCCAAGAGTTCCTGACCGCTGAGCACGACGAACTCCGGCGCGGGAAGGCCCGCGTCGACAGCGGTGCGAAGCGCGCCGAGGTCAGCGTGCGGTGCCTCGCCCACCCGGATCCACCGCTGCCCGGCGGCCGGCTCGACCGCGGGCACGGCCTCCCAGGTCACCCGGTACAGGGATTCCGCGGCCGGGCCGGCCGGTGCGAGCTGGTCGCGGGCGATCGGCCGCAGGGCGACCGCCTCGATCGTCGCCACCGGCGCGCCTGCCCCGTCCGCGACAGCGAGGCGCGCGGTCTCCTGGCCGGTGTGGGTCCAGCGGACCCGCAGCACGGTGGCACCGACCGCGTGCACGGTGAAGCCCGAGAACGAGAACGGCAGGTGGATCTTGCTGTCTTCCTGCGCCGCTTCGAGCACGAGCACCAGGGGGTGCAGGGCCGCGTCGAGCAGTGCGGGGTGCACACCGAACCGACCGGCTTCGTCGTGCAGCTGATCGGGCAGCACGACCTCGGCGAAGAGATCGTCCCCGGCACGCCAGGCGGCGCGGAGACCGGAGAAGGCCGGCCCGTACCCGTAACCGAGATCGTCGAGCTGGTCGTAGACACCCTCCAGCGGGATGGCGACGCCATCGGCCGGGGGCCACTGGTCCAGGGAAACCCCTGGCGACGCGGCGACGGGTGTGAGCAGCCCGGCCGCGTGGGCGGTCCACTGTTCTTCGCCGGTCCTCGAATACACCGTGAACCGGCGGTCGCCGCGCGCATCGCCCCGGTCGACGGTCAGCCGGATCGAGACAGCGGCGGTTCCGGTCAGCGCGAGGGGCGCGTGGAGAGTGAGCTCCTCGACGGCGGCGCAGCCGAGTTGCTCGGCGGCGTGGCCGGCCAGCTCCAGGAACATCGTCCCCGGAACCAGGACCGTCCCGCCGATCGCGTGATCAGCCAGCCACGGCTGCGCCGGCAACGACACCGACCCGGAGAACTGCACGCCATCGCCGTCCGGCTCCGCGATCGCCGCGGCCAGCAGCGGATGATCCACCGCCGTCAGACCCAGGTTCCCCGCATCGCCGGAACGCGGAGCGTTCAGCCAGAAAGACTGACGCTGGAAGGCGTACGTGGGTAACTCCGCCCAACCCGAGCCGGGCAGGAACCGCTCCCATTCCACGCTCACACCGTGCACGTGCACCGCGGACAATGCCGTTGCCAGAGAACGATTCTCCGGATTTCCTCGGCGCAACACGGGGACCACGACCGTGTTCTCGGCGTCCGTCAGGCATTCGTTCGCCAAACCTGCCAGCGTCGCGTCCGGGCCGAGCTCCACAAAGGACGTCACGCCCAGCCCGGCCAGTGTCGCGATGCCGTCGGCGAATCGCACCGCCGAGCGAGCCTGAAGTGCCCAGTACTCCGGCGTGAACTCCTCGATCAGCTCGCCGGTCACGTTCGACACCACCGGGATCCGCGGTGCCGAATACGTCAGCTCCCGCGCGATTCCGGTGAGTTCGTCCAGCATTCCGTCCAGGTGTGCGGAGTGGAACGCGTGGCTCACCTTCAGGCGAGTCGCTTTGACGCCTTGCGCGCGGGCCAGTTCCAGCACTTCCAGAACCGCGGTCTCGTCCCCGGAAACCACTGTGCTGCCAGGGCTGTTGAGCCCGGCCACGTCCACACCCGGACGGCCTTCGAGCCAGCCCGGGACCCGCTCTTCCCCGGCGTTGAGGGCGACCATGGCTCCGCCCGCGGTGACGCCTTCCATCAAGCGCGCCCGTGCGCACACCAAACGCGCCGCGTCGTCCAGCGACAACACACCCGACACGTGAGCCGCGGCCAGCTCGCCCACCGAGTGACCGACCAGATAGTCCGGTGTCACGCCGTAGTGAGCCAGCAGGCGGAACAGCGCCACCTCGACCGCGAACAAGGCCGGTTGCGTGAACGCCGTCCGTTCCAGGAGTTCCGGTTCGTTCCCGATCACCGCGGCAAGCGGGCGATCCAGGTGCGTGTCAAGTGCCGCAACGATTTCGTCGAAAGCGGTCGCGAACACCGGCTCGCTCGCATACAGCTCACGCCCCATGCCCACCCGCTGGCTGCCCTGCCCCGAAAACAGGAACGCCACTCCACCACCGGCGACCACACGGCCCGCCACCACCCCAGCGGCGGGCGCCCGCGTGGCCAGTGCCCGGACACCCGCCAGAAGCTCCTCGCGAGTCGCTCCCGCCACGACCGCACGGTGCTCGAAACGAGCACGGGACACGGCGAGCGAGCGGCCCACCGCCGCGACGTCCAGCTCCGGGCGCTCCTCCAGGAACGACCACAGCCGCTCCGCCTGCGCAGCCACAGCTTCCGCCGACCTGCCCGACAGCACCCACGGCACCACACCCGGCAGGTCGCCCGCCGGCGGAGCTTCGATTTCCGCGGCCTCCTCGACGATGAGGTGCGCGTTGGTCCCGCTGATCCCGAACGACGAGACCGCCGCCCGGCGCGGACGGTCGAGCTCCGGCCACTCCCGGGCCCGTGTCAGCAGTTCCACCGTGCCGGCCGACCAATCGACGTGCGAGGTCGGCTCGTCCACGTGCAGCGTCGCCGGGAGAATCCCGTTGCGCAGGGCCATGACCATCTTGATCACGCCAGCGACACCCGCCGCGGACTGCGTGTGACCGATGTTCGACTTCAGCGAACCGAGCCGGAGCGGCTCCTCGCGGTCCTGGCCGTAGGTGGTCAGCAGCGCCTGCGCCTCGATCGGGTCGCCGAGCTTGGTGCCCGTGCCGTGCGCCTCCACAACGTCCACTTCGGACGCCGACAGCCGCGCATTCGCCAAGGCAGCCCGGATGACCCGCTCCTGGGAAGGCCCGTTCGGCGCCGTCAGGCCGTTGCTCGCGCCGTCCTGGTTCACCGCGGAACCACGGATCACCGCCAGCACCCGGTGCCCGCTGCGCTCCGCGTCCGAAAGCCGTTGCAGCACCAGCAAACCCACGCCCTCGGCCCAGCCCGTGCCATCCGCCGACGACGAAAACGCCTTACACCGCCCATCCGGCGACAACCCACGCTGCCGCGAAAACTCCACGAACATGCCCGGCGTCGCCATCACCGTCACGCCACCGGCAAGCGCCATCGAACACTCGCCATGACGCAACGCCTGAGCCGCAAGATGAAGAGCGACCAGAGAGGACGAACAGGCGGTGTCGACCGTGACCGCCGGCCCTTCCAAGCCGAAGGTGTAGGCCAGGCGGCCCGACGCGACGCTCGCGGTGTTACCCGTCAGCAGATAACCGTCATGTCCGCCGGACGACTCGTGCAGCCGTGGCCCGTACTCCTGCGCCGTCGCGCCGACGTACACGCCGGTGCGGGTGCCGCGCAACACGGCCGGGTCGATCCCCGCGTGCTCGAAGGCCTCCCAGCCCGTCTCCAGCAGCAACCGCTGCTGGGGATCCATCGCCGCCGCCTCGCGCGGACTGACGCCGAAGAACTCGGCATCGAACCGGTCCGCGTCGTGCAGGAAACCGCCCCTGGCGGCGTAGGTCTTGCCGGGGCTGTCCGGATCGGGGGCGAAGAGCGAATCGAGGTCCCACCCTCGGTTGGCCGGGAATCCGCCGACCGCGTCGACCTCGTCGCTCACCAGACGCCACAGGTCCTCCGGAGAGGCGACCCCGCCCGGCAGCCGGCAGGCCATGCCCACGATCGCGATCGGCTCGTCAAGGGCTGTCGCCTCGTACGCGTCGTCATCCTGGCCCTGGTCCAGGCCGAGGAGTTGACCGGCGAGGTGTTCGGCGAGCACGGCCGGGGTCGGGTAGTTGAAAAGGAGGCCGGAGGGCAGTGAGAGCCCGGTGGCCGTATTCAGCGCGTTCCGGAGTTCGACGGCCGAAAGGGAGTCGAAGCCCAGGTCCTTGAAGGTCGTGTCGATGTCCACGTCGCGCGCCGATCCGTGGCCGAGCACCGCCGCCACGTGCGCACGCACCAGCTCCAGCTCATCGCCTCGCGGCGCGGACGGCTTCGGATCGCTCCGCCTCGCCACAGCGGTCCGGGCCTGGACCGGTTTCGCACCGTCCAGCCAGAAATGCTGACGCTGGAAGGCATACGTGGGCAGGTCGACCAGACCCGAACCCGGCAGGAACCGTTCCCAGTCCACCTCGACACCCTGTGCGTGCACAGCGCCCAAGGCGGCGAGGAGGGAACGCTTTTCGGCACGGTCCTTACGCAGCACCGGAACCACGACTATGCCCTCGGTTCCGGCCAGACACTCGCCCGCCAGACCCGCGAGCGTCCCGTCGGGCCCCAGCTCGACGAACGCCGTCACACCCAGACCGGCCAGCGTGGCGATACCGTCGGCGAACCGCACCGCCGCACGAGCCTGAACAGCCCAGTATTCCGGCGAGAATTCTTCGATCAGCTCACCGGTCACATTCGACATGACCGGAATCCGCGGTGCCGAATAGGTCAGCTCCCGCGCGATCTCGGTGAGTTCGTCCAGCATCCCGTCCAGATGCGCGGAATGGAAAGCGTGACTCACCTTCAACCGGGTCGCTTTCACCCCCTCCGCGCGCGCCAGTTCCAGCACTTCCAGCACCGCGGTCTCGTCACCGGAAATCACCGTGCTGCCAGGGCTGTTGAACCCCGCCACACCCACACCCCGACGACCATCGAGCCATTCCGAGACCCGCTCCTCGCCCGCGTTCAGCGCGACCATCGCCCCGCCCGCGGCCACACCCTCCATCAACCGCGCCCGCGCGCACACCAAACGCGCCGCGTCTTCGAGCGACAGCACGCCCGACACGTGAGCCGCGGCCAGTTCGCCCACCGAGTGACCGATCAGATAGTCCGGCACGACCCCGTAATGAGCCAGCAAACGGAACAGCGCGACCTCGACCGCGAACAACGCGGGCTGGGTGAACAGCGTCCGCGCCAAAAGCTCCGGCTCTCCCTCGATCACCTCGACGAGAGAACGATCCAAATACCCGTCAAGAGCCGCGACAACCTCATCGAAAGCGGCCGCGAACACCGGCTCGCTCGCATACAGCTCACGACCCATCCCCACACGCTGACTGCCCTGCCCCGAAAACAGGAACGCCACCGCGCCGCCGGGGACCACACGACCCGACACCACGCCAGCCGCGGGCACGCCCTCGGCCAGTGCCCGGACACCCGCGAGAAGCTCCTCACGGGACTCCCCCACGACCACCGCACGGTGAGCGAAACGAGCACGCGAGACCACCAGCGAACGACCCACCGCCGCGACGTCCAGCCCAGGAGGTCCCTCCACAAAGGACAACAACCGCCCCGCCTGACCGGCCACGGCCTCGGCCGACCGGCCCGACACCACCCACGGCACCACACCCGGGCCGGGCTCTGTGCCAGGCAACTCCTCCGCCGCCGATTCAATGCGCCAGTCCGAAAGCACGACGTGGCAATTGGTACCGCCCATACCGAACGAGCTGACACCCGCGTAGAGCGGCTCGTCCGGCCGCGGCCACGGCTCGAGGTTTCGCTGCACGGCGAGCTTCAACTCGTCGAACGGGATGTCCGGATTGGGGGTTTCGAAGTTCAGGCTCGGCACGAGCTCGCGGTTACGGATGCAGAGCGCCGCTTTCAGCAACCCGACGATACCGGCGGCACCCTCGAGGTGCCCGACGTTGGTCTTCACCGACCCGACCCGCAGCTCGGCTCCGCCCACGCGGCCGTCACCGAGCACCGCGCCCAGAGCCGCCGCTTCGATCGGGTCGCCCAGCCTGGTACCCGTGCCGTGCAATTCGACGTACTGCACCTGCTCCGCGGACACCTCGGCACGCTCGTACGCCTGCCGCAGGACATCCTGCTGGCCTGCCGGACTCGGTACGGTGAGGCCCTCGGTCGTCCCGTCGTTGTTCATCGCGCTGCCGTGCAGCACGCAGTAGACCGGGTCGCCGTCCGCCACGGCGGCGTGCAGCGGCTTGAGCACCACGAACGCGCCGCCCTCACCGCGCACGTAGCCGTTCGCCCGCGCGTCGAAGGTGAAGCTGAGACCGTCCGGGGAAAGCGCGCCGAACCGCTCCGCGCCGACGGTGCTGTCCGGCACCAGATTGAGGTTGACACCGCCGGCGATGGCCATGGCGGACTCGCCGCGGCGCAGGCTCTCGGCTGCCAGGTGCACGGCGACCAGCGAGGAGGACTGGCCGGTGTCCACGGCCGCGCTGGGTCCGTGCAGGCCCAGGGTGTAGGAGATCCGGTTGGCGACGACACCACGGTTGAGACCGGTCAGGGTGTGGCGGGTGATGCCTTCGATCCCGTGCTGATGCGTGAGGGCGGCGTAATCGTCGGCGATGACGCCGACGAAGACACCGGTCCGGCTGTCGGCCAGATCGGCCGGGATGATCCTGGCGTCCTCCAGCGCCTCCCAGGCGAGTTCGAGCATGAGCCGCTGCTGCGGATCCATCGACGACGCCTCACGCGGGCCGATACCGAAGAAGCCCGCATCGAACCCACTGACGTCCTCGAGATAGCCCCCCGGCCGAGGGGGCAGCTCGGGGCGGCCCGCCGGGGGCGTGCCGATCGCACTGCGGCCGTCGCGCAACAGCTGCCACAACTGAGCGGGGTTTTCCGCGTACGGCAGTCGGCAGGATATACCGACAATGGCGATCGCTTCGGTCGATGTCGACGTGTCCGCTGGGAATTCAACCATGGTCGAGCTGCCCCACCTATTTGTTGCGTACGATGCCTGAGCGGAGGGGGGGGTGCCCCCCCCGCGCGGCCGCGGGGGCGGCGCGGCGGTGGTGTTGGGGGCGGGGGCGCGCCGCGACCCGCCCGCGCCGGCGAGAGA
>NZ_JBHYIQ010000084.1:2424-5358 GCF_042739895.1 Amycolatopsis sp. NPDC059021 | reverse complement strand
AGTGTGTGAGCGCGCGGGGTCCACACACCCCCGGGGCCCCCCCCACACTCATTTGGCGCGCTCCCGCGGGTGCGGGGGGGGCTCCCCCCCCGCCCGCGCGCGGGGGCCCCCACGCCCATGTGATTCTGTGGCGGCCGGTCAGCCGCATACCGCCGCCTGCCGATAATGCTTCGCTGTGTTCCCCGGCGCACACCGCTCCTGATCGCGATTCACGCACCGACGGCCGACTCGTATTTCGAGACGAGCATCCGCTTGAGAACTTTTCCGCTGGGCCCCATCGGCAGAGCGTCGATGAACTCGACGCGACGAGGGTACTTATAAGCGGCGAGACGCTGTTTTCCCCATTCGATGATTTCTTCGCCCGATCCCTCGGCGACGTCCTCCGGCCGGGCAGGCACCACGATCGCCCAGACCTCCTCACCGAGCGCAGGATGCGGAACACCGACGACCGCCACCTGCGCCACGGCCGGATGCCCGACGAGGATCTCCTCGATTTCGCGCGGATAGACGTTGTAGCCGCCACGCAGAATCAGGTCCTTCTTCCGGCCCACGACCGCGAGGTAGCCGTCGTCGTCCAGCCTGCCGAGATCGCCGGTGCGGAACCAGCCGTCGATCACGACCTCGGCGGTGATATCCGGGCGACCGAGGTATCCGGCCATGACGGTCGGACCGCACACCACGATCTCGCCCACCTCGCCGACGGGAAGGAGATCGATGCCGCCGGCATTCGGCCGGGCTATGCCGACGGTGATGTCGTTGATCGGCACGCCGACCGTTCCGGACCGGAAAGGCAGGCCGGGATAGTGATAGGCGACGCTGCAGGAGGTCTCGGTCGCCCCGTAGCCCTCGTACACCGGACATCCGAACACGCTTCGGACCTCGTCGAGGGTCTTGGCCGGAAGCGCCGATCCCCCGCTGTACACGCGGTCGAGCCGGGGAACCTGCCCGCCCTGCGCCACCGCGTCGAGCAATCCGAAATACATCGTCGGCACGCCCATGAACACCGTGCACCGGTGTTCCGTCATCAGCGCGAGAGCCTCCCGCGCGGAGAACTTCGACATCAGGACGATGGAGATACCGGCGCGGAAGCCGGTCAGCATGCCACAAATCTGACCGAATCCGTGCGACAGCGGCAAGCACCCGAGCAATACGTCGTCACTCCGGAACGCGTACGGAGTGGTGACCATTCCCTCGACGTTGTACAGAATATTCCGGTGAGTGAGCATCACGCCTTTCGGCGCACCCGTCGTGCCGGACGTGTAGAACACGACCGCGACATCGTCGGGTTCACGTGCTTCCGGCTCGTCGATCGGCGCCGCGTCCTGTGCCGCGTTCTCCAGGTCGACAGTGCCCGCGGGGCCTGGGCCGACGGTGAGAAGCACCGTGCCGAGCGGCTCCGCCGCCTCCCTCGCCTGGGCGAGCAATGAGGCGGCGCACACCAGAAAGCGGGCGTCGGCGTCGGTCAGTACGTGCTCGATCTCCGACGCGGTCGACGTGACATTCAGCGGGATCGCGACGGCGCCCGCCGCCAGCACGCCGAAGTACGCCACGGGAAACCGCGGGGTGTCGACCAGGAGCAGAGCGACCCGGTCTCCTGGCCGAACCCCGTTGGCGCGCAGCACGGAGGCGTAGCGACGTGCCTGTTCCCAGAGCCACTCGTAGGTGAAATGCTCGGACTCATAGATCACGGCCGAGTGGCCGGGCCGCCGGGCCGCCGCATCGGCCAGCACGGCGGCAACTGACGTGGTCATCGCGACAGCAGTCCGTCTTTCGCGACGGTGCGGGCACCGTCGCCGCGGAACTCGGAGGTGAACCAGTCCCGGGCACTCGCGGCCGGGATGTTCAATTCCTTCCAGATTCCGTGCAGGGCCTGGGCGAAGTGCTCGACTTCGTTCTGATCGTGCACGGCGGACGGAGCGATCCGCAGGATCTCCTGGCCGGCGGGCACGCTGGGGGCGTTGATGGACTGGACGTAGATCCCGTGCCGCTCGAACAGCAGCCGGGACGCCTGCTTGCAGGTGTCGTCGTCACCGACGAAGGCCGAAACGATATGGGAGTCCGTCGAAATGAACGGGATATCGGCATCGATCAGAAGGCTGTGCAGCAGCCGCGCGTTCTCCGAGAGAATCTTTCGCTCGACATCGGAGGATCGCAGGTACTGAACCGACGCCAGCGCACCGGCCGCCACCGCCGGCGGCAGCGAGGTGGTGAAGACGAACGAGCGCGCGTAGGTCCGCACCGCGTCCACCAGGGCCGCCGGTCCCGTGATGTAGCCGCCGACCGTGCCGAAACCCTTTGCCAGGGTACCCATCACGACCGTGAACCGGTCGGCGATGCCTTCCCGCGCGGCGATGCCGGCACCCTGCGGGCCGTACATGCCGACCGCGTGGACCTCGTCGATGAAGGTCGTGGCACCGTACTTGTCCGCGATGTCGGCGATCTCGGCGAGCGGCGCGACGTTGCCCGACATGGAGTAGACCGTTTCCACCACGATCAGCTTCGGGCAGTCGGCGGGAGCGGCCGCAATCAGCTCTTCCAGGTGCGCGACGTCGTTGTGCCTGAAGATCTGCTTCTGCGCGCCGCTGTGCCGGAGACCGTCGATGATCGAGGCGTGGTTCTTCGCGTCGGAAAACACGACGGTGTCCTTCGGCATCCCCGCCAGCACGGTGAGCGCACCTTCGTTGGCCGTGTATCCCGAGGTGAAAAGGAGGGCGGCTTCCTTGCCGTGCAGATCCGCCAGTTCGTTTTCCAGGAGGACGTGGTAATGGTTGTTCCCGCCGATGTTCCGGGAACCTCCGGAGCCGACGCCATGAGTGTCGAGGGGGGGGGGGGGGGGGGCGGGGGGGGGGGGGGGGGGGGCCCCCCCCCCAGACGCTGTGGGGGGCGCAGCCGCGGAGGACATCAAAGACCCCCACCCCCCGCGCCGGGGCCGGG
>NZ_JBHYIQ010000084.1:0-2414 GCF_042739895.1 Amycolatopsis sp. NPDC059021 | reverse complement strand
CCACTCCCCCCCCCTCTTTTTCTCTATTGTTGTGTGGTGTGTTGTTGTGTTTCTCCTCTTCCTGTCCTGGCCCCCCCCCCCCCCCCCCCCCACGACCTGGCGATTCTGCCCCATCCCCAGATAGTCGTTGCTGCACCAGACGCTTACTTCCGAATCCACCCCGTCGCGCCGCGCGCTGGCCAGGGGGTAGTGACCGGACTTCCGGCCGATCTCCAGGAACTCACGCTTGCTTCCGGCAAGATCGTCAGCGGTTTTCCCAGTCAGGTATGAAGCCAGGTGGACGTTCATGCATTCGCCTTTTCTCGCAGGGCCACTTTGTCGGGCTTGCCGTTCCTGTTCATCGGCAGCGCTGTCAAGACATTGATCTTCTCCGGCACGTGAATCGGGGTGAACGCCTCGGCGATTCTCGTGCTGATTTTCTCCACTTCGACCACCGCGGCCGGATCGCATTCGATCGCGGCGTGGATGTGCTCGCTGCCGTCCTCGTCCCGCACGCCGTAGACGGCGGCGTGCCGGACACCCGGGTGGGAAAGGATTTCCGCCTCGACGACGATGGGATGGACCTTGACGCCGTGGACCTTGATGACGTCGGCCACCCGGCCCAGGAGAGTCAGATATCCTCGCTCGTCGAGAAAGCCGATGTCGCCGGTGAAGTACCAGCCGTCCCGAAGAACTCGTGCGGTCAGTTCCGGGTTGCCGTTGTAGCCGTCCATCATCTGCGGCGAGCGGACGCGAACCTCACCGATCTCCCCGACGGCCAGTTGCGCACCCGAATCCGAGTTGCAGACGACGACCTCCACCTCGGGGAAGGGCCGCCCGACGGTGGGCGCGACCGCCGGGTCGCCGTGCTCCGGAGGTGTCAGTGTCGTGATCCGGCCGCTCTCGCTCGTGGCATAGCCCTGCGCCAGGATGGGGCCGAAGAGCTGAAACGCCTGTGCGATCCTGGCGGGCGCCGCGGGGCTGCCGCCGTAGACGATCCGCTTCAGCGAAGCCAATCCCGCGGCTTCCACCGCGGCATGGTCGCGGATTCCCCGCTCGAGCAGATGGTCGATGAGCTGGAACACGTGCGTTGTCGCCATGAACGTCCACGAGACCTCCTTCTCCGCGGAGACGGTCTGCGCGAACCTCTCGGCATCGAAGCGCTCGTGGAGGTAAAGTGCTCCGCCCGACGCGAAGACCGCGTCCGCCAGCGGGGCGACACCATGACTCAGCGGGGTCGACACCAGCATCGAGCCACAGCCGGCTTCCCGGCCGAGCTCGATCCACGCACGCATGGTGGCGTCCCACGCGCGGCCCGACAACCGGATGCCCTTCGGCCGCCCGGTGCTGCCACTCGTGAAGTTGATGAAGGCCAGCGCCTCCGGATCCCAGGGCACGGCCTCCGGGGTATCGGGCCTGCCGACCTCATCGCGCTCGCCACGGTGAAGCCGCGTTACCGGGAGCCCGCAACCATCAGCGATCTCCTGCGCGCGCTCCGCGCATTCGGCATCGGTGAAGACGGTCACCGCTTCGGTTTCGCGCAGGATCTGGATCTGATGATCCAGCGGAAGGACCGTCACCACGGTACCGGGATTGATGGTGCGCAAATAGCACACGGCACCGCCGAGCAGCTGCGTCGCGTAGCGCACGGTGAGCGTCTCGGGGCTGTTGGGCGCGACCAGAATCGCTACCACATCCCCCTTGCCCACTCCCTGATCGCGCAGCGCGAAGAACGCTTCGGTCACGGACCGGATCAGGTCACCACCGGTGAAGGCTTCGCCACGCCAATGGGCGAAAACGCGATCCGGCGCGGCCGCGAGCAGTGAGAGGATCTCCGAGACATAACTTTTGCTTGCAGTCCACCAATGCTCGGGCAGGCTCATGGGACCTTCCTTTGATTTCGCCGGCTATCGCGATGTCGTCCGATGGGGTGGGTCAATCCTCGCCGCACAATCGAAGCCGGCGGTAGATCGTTCGACTGGCTACAACGGAGTGCCGGAAGGCATCCCGATCCGGGTAGCCGTTCGGTGCACGCGCCGGACGGCTACCCAGGGTGCCGACATGGGCACGAGCTGCGGTTCGGTGTGAGCGCGGACACAGGGCGCCGGAACCCAGGGGATCGCCTCCGCGGCAGACTCCGGCCGCATTGAAGTTTTCTCGGTAGTGGCCGGTCGCGTTCGACGCGAGTGACGGCTGGCGCGGGCTTTCGCCCTGGTCAGCAGCGCCGGGCCCCTGCCCCGAACGCTCCGTTCAGGACGCTCACCCTGGATCCGCCGATGTACACGCGGCTCCTGTGCGTAGCAGTTCTGGACTGCCCCTTGTTTGTCCTTTGTGGATTGATGGGCCGAGGATCCCACCATAACCCCCCGGTGGGCCCGGTAGGAGGCCGTCACCGCGAGTTGGTGCGCGGCCCGCCCGGCCCCCCGTTGCAAGGG
>NZ_JBHYIQ010000083.1:0-47053 GCF_042739895.1 Amycolatopsis sp. NPDC059021 | reverse complement strand
ACGCCCGGTCCCATTCCGAACCCGGAAGCTAAGCCTGACTGCGCCGATGGTACTGCAACCGAAGGGTTGTGGGAGAGTAGGACACCGCCGAACACCCTTTCCGTAGGGCCCGTTAGGATAGCCGATTGGCTCGCCTAACGGGCCCTACGTGTGTCTGATGAAGATTTTTCATGGCAGGAGGCCAGGTGTCCGAGTTCGGTCGACGTGACTCAGAGGATGATGGCGCGTCCGGCCGGTCGGGACGGCGGGACCACGGGTCCCGCGCTGGCCGGTCCGGGGCGCCGCAGGGCGATCGGCGTGGCGGCAGGCCGGATCGCGGCGGCCGCGACGGTGGTTATCAGGGCCGTCCGCGGCGGGACGACCGAGGCTCTCGCGGGGCGGGCGGCTACGCGGGTAAGCCATCGCGTGGTGACAGCCCCCGTGAGCAGCGCCGCGACTTCGGCGGGAAGCGCTCCAACGAGGGCGAACGCGGCGGTCGCTGGGAGGACCGCTCGGGCGAGCGGCGTAGTGGCGGTGACCGGTCCGACAGCCGTGGCGACCGGCGATTCGGCGGCAGGCCGGACGAGCGCTCGGGCGGCCGCTACGAGAAGCGGTCCGAGGGCGGGAGCGGTGGGCGCTTCGACGATCGTCGTTCGGGCTCGGGTCGTCCGCAGGGCAAATCGTCCTACGGCGGCCGGCCGGATGGTCCGCGGAAATGGGAGGACCGTCCTCGCCGGGACGACGATCGTGGCGGCTACAAGGGCCGTGATGACCGCGGTCGTTCCGGTGGCGGCTCCGATCGCCCCCGTCGTGACGACGATCGTGGTGGTTATCAGAAGCGTGACGACCGCGGCGGCTATCGGGGTCGCGACGACCGCGGCGGTTCGAGCGGTGGCTTCGACAGGGGCCGTCGCGACGACAACCGCGGTTACCAGAAGCGCGACGACCGCAGTGGCTTCGACCGGCCTCGCCGGGACGACGACCGCGGCGGCTACAAGGGCCGCGATGACCGCGGCCGTTCCGGCGGCTTCGACCGCTCTCGCCGTGACGATGACCGTGGTGGTTACCAGAAGCGCGACGATCGGGGCGGCTCGCGCGGTGGCTACGACAAGCCGCGCCGTGACGACGACCGTGGCGGCTACAAGGGCCGCGATGACCGCGGCGGTTCGAGCGGTGGCTTCGACAGGGGCCGTCGCGACGACAACCGCGGCTATCAGAAGCGCGACGACCGTGGCAGCTACGAGCGCAAGGACGAGCGTCGCGACGATCGCGGGCAGGGCCCGCGACGCGAGGACCGTCCGGCTCGCGAGCGTCAGCCGCGTCGCGACCCGAGGCCCGCGTACTCCGCCAGGTCCGACGCGCCGCTCGACGACGAGGCGATGGCCCGCGAACTGCTCGAAGCCCCCGAACTGCCGGAGGACATCGAGTACTCCGACCTCGACGAGGAAGCCCGTCGCGAACTCCGCACGCTGCCGAAGGGACTCGCCGAGACCGTCGGGAAGCACCTGGTGGCTGCCGGCGGGCTGATCGACAGCGATCCCGAAGCCGCGCTGGAGCACGCGAAGTACGCGAAGGCCAAGGCGTCGCGGGTGCCGATCGTGCGGGAGGCCCTCGGCCTCGTCGCCTATCACGCTGGCAAGTGGGCGGAGGCACTCTCCGAACTGCGCGCGGTGCGGCGGATGACGCGCAGCGACGAGCACATCGCCATCATCGCCGACGCCGAGCGCGCGCTGGGCAGGCCCGAGCGTGCGCTGGACCTGGCGAAGGAGGCCGACAGCTCGAAGCTCGCGAAGGGCACGCAGGTCGAGCTCGCCATCGTCGCCGCGGGTGCGCGCCGCGACCTCGGGCAGCTCGACGCGGCGGTGGTTTCGCTGCAGGGCGACGATCTCCAGCCCGGCAAACGCGACCCGTGGAGCGCGCGGCTTTTCTACGCCTACGCGGACAATCTCGTCGCGGCAGGGCGGCAGGAGGAGGCGCTGCGCTGGTTCCTGAACGCCGCCGAGGCCGACGAGGACGACGAGACCGGCGCAGCCGAGCGTGCTGCGGAACTCGCGAACGAGGCGAACGAGCCGAAACAGTCGAACGAGCCGAACGAGTCCGATGAGTGACGCGCTGCTCGCGGCCTATGACGCGGTGCTGTTCGACCTCGACGGCACGGTCTACCACGGCACGCGGGTCATCCCAGGCGCGCCGGAGACGCTGAAGGCGGTGCGGGATCACGGCACCGCCGTCCGGTTCGTCACGAACAACGCCTCGAAGGCGCCGGAGGACGTGGTCGCGCACCTCGCCGGCCTCGGCATGCCCGCCGAAGCCGGCGAGGTGCACACCAGCGCCCAGGCCGCGGCGGTCCTGCTGAAGGAGCGTCTGGAGCAGGGGGCCGCGGTCCTGGTCGTCGGCACGGAGTCGCTCGCGGCACTGGTCGCCTCGGCCGGGCTGCGGCCGGTGCGCAGGATCGCCGACGCCGACGGCATCGCCGGCGTGGTGCAGGGGCATTCCCCGGACAACACGTGGGCGGACCTCGCCGAGGCGTGTCTCGCGATCCGCGCGGGCGCGCTGTGGGTGGCCAGCAACGTCGACGTGACGCTGCCGTCGGAACGGGGTCTGCTGCCCGGGAACGGGTCCATGGTGGCCGCGTTGCGTGCCGCCACCGACGTCGAGCCGCTCGTCGCGGGCAAACCGGCGCCGCTGCTGTTCGACACGGCGGCGCGGACGGCGGGGGCGAGCAGGCCCCTGGTCGTCGGCGACCGGCTCGACACGGACATCGCGGGCGCGGTCGCGGCGGGTGCCGACTCGCTCGCGGTGCTGTCCGGGGTGACCGTCCCGGCGACTTTGCTCGCCGCGAGCGCGGCCGAGCGGCCGACCTACGTCGCCGCCGATCTGAGCGCGCTGGAGCAGCGTGCCGACCTGCTCGCGGTCGGGCCGCAATCCGGCTGGCAGGTCACCCACAGTGATGACGTGCTTGCGGTGTCCGGCGAGGGTGATCCGCTTGCTCTCCTGCGTGCGTTGTGCCCGGTGGCCTGGGCGTCCGGTACGACCACCGTGCGCGGGGAGACCGACACGGCGCGTGCGGCGCTCGCGGAACTCGGACTGGCCTAACCGGCTTCCCGGCGGTATGGGCGCCAGGGGGTATTTTGAGTGCGTGCAGGATTACCCCAACAACCCCGTCCCGCGGCCCGTTCCGGGTCCGCCGCCCGGCCCCGGCCAGTCGGTGCCGCAGGAGATCGACCCGCGGGCCGGTATCGACGAGGCCGTGGCCGGTCTCGACGGCCTCGACGCGCTTCCGCTGGTCGAGCACGTCGATCGCTTCGACGCCGTGCATACCGAGCTGACTGTCGCGTTGTCCAGCATCGACAGGGTCTGACCGGGTGGCGAAACGGGCCCGCCTCGACGCGGAGCTGGTGCGGCGCGGCCTCGCGCGATCACGGGAGCAGGCTTCCGCGCTGATCGCGGACGGCAAGGTCACGGTGCGTGGCATGGTGGCCACCAAACCCGCCACCGGCGTCGAGTCGGGCGCACCGATCGTCGTCCGCGACGAGGACGACCCCGGCTGGGCCTCGCGCGGCGCGCACAAGCTGCTCGGCGCCCTCGCGGCGTTCACCCCGCTCGGGCTCTCCGTGGACGGCAAACGCTGCCTGGACGCCGGCGCGTCGACCGGGGGCTTCACCGACGTGCTGCTCCGCAACGGCGCCAAGACGGTCGTGGCGGCCGACGTCGGCCGCGGGCTGCTGGACTGGCGGCTGCGCACCGACGACCGGGTCGTCGTGTTGGACAAGACCAATGTGCGGAATCTGACCACCGAACAGCTCGGCGGGCAGGTCGACCTCGTCGTGGGCGACCTCTCGTTCATCTCGCTCGAGCTCGTCCTGCCCGCGCTCGCGGAGTGCGCGCGTGAGGGCGCCGATCTGGTGCCGATGGTGAAACCGCAGTTCGAGGTCGGCAAGGACCGGCTGGGCAGCGGTGGCGTCGTGCGCGATCCCGGCCTGCGGGCCGAGTCGGTGCTCGAGGTCATCGGGCACGCCACCGGGCTCGGCCTCGAACTGCGCGGAGTCGTCGCGAGCCCGCTCCCCGGGCCCTCGGGCAACGTCGAGTACTTCGTCTGGCTGCGCAAGGCAGTGGCCGGGTCCACAGTGGACGGGGTAGACAGGGCGGAGGCCGAGCGGCTCGTCCGAACCGCGGTCCAGGAAGGGCCTCAATGACCACCGAACGTGAGGTGCTGCTCGTCGTGCACCCGGACCGGGACGCCACCCGGGAGGCCGCGCGCGAGGTGTCCGCGCGGCTGGCCAAGGCGGGGATCCGGCTGCGGGTCATCGAGGAGGACGTGCGGCATCTGATCGACCCGGACGGCGGCGTCGGCTCGATGTGCACCGTGCTGGCCCCCGAGGGCGACCCGGCCGCGGGCACCGAGCTGGTGCTGGTGCTCGGCGGCGACGGCACGTTGCTGCGGGCCGCCGAGCTCGCCCGGCCCGCGGGGGTGCCCGTCCTCGGGATGAACCTCGGCAGGGTCGGCTTCCTCGCCGAGGCCGATTCCGACGCGCTCGCGGACACCGTGCAGCGCGTGGTCGACCGCGACTACCACGTCGAAGAGCGGATGACCGTGGACGTCTCGGTGACCGTGCACGGCGTCGAAGTCGCCCGCACCTGGGCGCTGAACGAGGCCAGCGTGGAGAAAAGCACCCGGGAGCGGGTGCTGGACGCGCTCATCGAGGTCGACGGCAGGCCGGTGTCGGCCTTCGGCTGCGACGGTGTGTTGTGCGCGACACCCACCGGCTCGACCGCGTACGCGTTCTCGGCGGGCGGCCCGATCATCTGGCCGGACGTCGAGGCGCTGCTGGTCGTGCCGAGCAACGCGCACGCGATGTTCGCCCGCCCGCTGGTGGTTTCGCGGGATTCGGTGATCACCGTCGGCATCGACCCCGACGGCTCCTCGGCCGTGCTGACCTGCGACGGGACCCGGCATCTCGATCTGCCGCCCGGGGCGCGGGTGACGGTCGTGTGCGGGCGGGTCCCGGTGCGGCTGGTGCGGCTGTGGGACGGCCCGTTCACCGACCGGCTGGTGCACAAGTTCTCCCTGCCGGTCAAGAGCTGGCGGGAACGCCACGACCGCTGACTCCGCCGCTCGCGGCGCGCGAACGGAGTTTTCCCCGCTTTTTTCGCAAGGAATTCGCCGTTCATGGCGAGCGAGCGCGCACGTGGCCGGTGCGTGCCGCTACGGTAGGCGTCGTGCTGGCCGAGATGCGCATCCAGGGCCTCGGAGTGATCGAGGACGCCCTGCTGGAACTGCACCCGGGCTTCACCGTCGTCACCGGTGAGACGGGTGCGGGCAAGACCATGGTGGTGACCGGGCTGCACCTGCTCTCCGGCGGCCGGGCCGAGGTCTCGAAGGTGCGGACGGGCACGCTCAAGGCGTTCGTGGAGGGCAGGTTCACCCTCACCGGCGCCGAGGCGGCGAGCCGGATCGTGACCGACGCCGGTGCCGACATCGACGAGGACGGCAGCGTCATCGCGCTGCGGTCGGTCGCGGTCGACGGGCGCTCCCGCGCCCACCTCGGCGGGCGGTCGGTGCCGGTCGGGGTGCTCGCGGACCTGTCCGAGCAGGTGATCGCCGTGCACGGGCAGAACGACCAGCTCCGGCTGCTGCGCCCGGCCGAGCAGCGCGCGGTGATCGACCGGTTCGCCGGGGACGCCGTCGCCGAACCGCTCCAGACCTACCGGGAGATCCGGGACGAGTGGCTCGCGGTGATCACCGAGCTGGCGGAGCGGTCGAGCCGGTCGCGGGAGCTGGCGCAGCAGGCCGACCTGCTCCGCCACGGGCTCACCGAGATCGACGCCGTCGCGCCGGAGCCGGGGGAGGACGTCGAGCTCACCGAGCAGATCAAGCGGCTGGCCGCGGTCGACGAACTCCGCGCGTCGGCCACCGAAGCACACAACGCGGTGTCGGGCTCGGCGGACGGCGATCCGGACGCGCCCGGTGCGCTCGGGCTGGTGGGCGAGGCGGTCCGCCGCCTGTCCACGGCCGAGGACGCGGTACTGCGCGACCTGGTGCCGCGGCTCGAAGAGGCATCGGTGCTGCTGTCCGACGCCGGGGCCGAGCTGGGTGGCTACATCGAGTCGCTCGACGCCGATCCGGCGTTGCTGGAGAAGGTGCTCGCCCGGCAGGCCGACCTCAAACGGCTCACCCGCAAGTACGCCGCGGACGTCGACGGCGTGCTCGCCTGGGCCGAGGACGCCCGGCTGCGGCTGTCCACGATGGACACTTCGGAGGAGGCGCTGGCCGAACTGGCCGCCCGCCGGGACGAACTGGCCCAGAAACTGACGGGATACGCGGCGGAGGTGTCCGCCGCGCGCGGCAAGGCGGCGGCCGAACTCGCCACCGCCATCACCGCCGAACTGTCCGGCCTCGCGATGGGCCAGGCCGAGATCGAGGTGACCGTCGAGCAGCGTCCCGCCGAGCACGGCGACCGCCAGGCACTGACGCTCGACGGCCGCGCGGTGCACGCCGGGCCCGATGGCATCGACGACGTCGAGCTGCTGCTGCGCGCGCACGACGGTGCTCCGGCGCTGCCGGTGCACAAGGCGGCGTCCGGCGGCGAGCTGTCCCGGGTCATGCTCGCCATCGAGGTGGTGCTCGCGCACGCGGACACCGTGCAGACGCTGGTGTTCGACGAGGTCGACGCCGGGGTCGGCGGCCGCGCCGCGGTCGAGATCGGCCGCAGGCTCGCCCGGCTCGCGCGGACCCACCAGGTCCTCGTGGTCACGCACCTGCCGCAGGTCGCGGCCTACGCCGATCAGCACCTGGTCGTCGACAAGGGCACCAGTGGCGGCGTCACCCGCAGCGGGGTGAAAACGCTCGAGCAGCCCGAGCGGGTCCGGGAACTGGCGCGGATGCTCGCCGGAATGGACGGGACCGAGACCGGCCGCGCCCACGCGGAGGAACTCCTCGCGGCCGCGGAATCCGATAAGAAGGCACCGGTGAAACGGCCGAAGCGCGGCGGAAAGAAGAACAAAACGAACGGGTGACCCAGCCCCGCCTGGGGCTTTCGTTTGCTGAAGAAGTTGCCATCCTCACCGCAATGAGTCATGCCTGTTACGGCGTGGCGTGCGACGTCTCACGCGCAAATTTGTCACCATCGGCAACATGAAGCTCACCGGTCTGCTCACGCGGAACAACGAGGCCCTTCCCGGGATCACCGGCGTCGCACGGGTCGACCGCCGCACCCGGGAGCTGCTGCGCCGGATCAGCCCCGGCGACATCGTCGTGCTCGACCAGCTCGACCTCGACCGCGCGACGGCCGACGCGCTGGTGGAGGCCGAGGTCGCCGGTGTGGTCAACGCCTCGCCCTCGATCTCCGGCAGGTTCCCCAACCTCGGCCCGGAGATCCTGCTCGGCGCGGGGATCCCGCTCATCGACTCCGTCGGTGGCGATCTGCTGCGCTCGGTCAAGGACGGCACCAAGCTCCGGCTGCACGACGGCGTCGTCTACATCGGCGAGCGCCAGGTGGCCTCCGGGATCGAGCAGACGGCGGAAAGCGTCGCCGATCAGATGATCGAGGCCAAGGCCGGGATGTCGACGCAACTGGAAGCGTTTTCGGCGAACACCATCGAGTTCCTGCGCCGCGAACGCACCCTGATCCTGGACGGCGTGGGCGTCCCGGAGCTGCAGGTGCCGCTGCGCGACCGGCACGTCCTGGTGGTGGCGGGCGGCACCGGGCACGCCGAGGACCTCAAGCACCTCAAGAAGTACATCGCCGAGCACCGGCCCGCGCTGATCGGCGTCGACGCGGGGGCGGACACGCTGCGCGCGCAGGGCTACAAGCCGGACGTCATCGTCGGCGACCCGCACGGCATCGGCGCGGAAACGCTGCGCACCGGCGGCGAGGTCGTCGTGCCCGCGCAGCCGGACGGGCACGCTCCCGGCGTCGAGCGCATCCAGGATCTCGGCATCGGCGCGGTGACCTTCCCGGCGTCGGGCAATTCCGAGGATCTCGCGCTGCTGCTGGCCGACGCGCACGGCGCGAGTCTGGTCGTCACCGTGGGATTCCAGGCCACGCTGCGGGAATTCCTCGACCACGGCCGCTCGGGGTCCAACCCGTCGACGTTCCTCACCCGGCTCAAGCTGGGCACGAAACTGGTGGACGGCAAGGCGGTCGCCACCCTGCACCGCAGCCGGGTCTCGGTCGGGGCCATCGCGCTGCTCGTCCTCGCGGCCGTCGTGGTGGTGATCGCGGCGCTGCTCGTCTCCGATGTGGGCTCGGTCTACCTGGACTGGATCCGCCACACCTGGAACTCGTTCATCGGCTGGGTCAAGGGGCTCTTCACGTGATTTCGCTGCGGTACCACGTCGTTTCCATCGCCGCCTGCTTCCTGGCACTGGCCGTCGGGGTGGTGCTCGGTTCCACGGCGCTCAACGGCAGCCTGCTGTCGGGGCTTTCGGACCAGAAGCAGGATCTCGGCAAGCAGGTCTCCGACCTCGAGGCACAGCGCAACGCGCTCAACGCGCGGCTGGCCGACGCGGACGCGTTCGCGGGCGCGACCGGTGCGAAGGTCGTCGCCGGGGCGCTGGACAAGCGATCCGTGGTCCTGGTGACCACAGAGGACGCTCGTCCCGCCGACCGCGACGCGCTCAAGAAGCTCATCGGGGAGTCCGGCGCCTCGGTCACCGGCGAGGTCCAGCTGACCGGGATGTTCACCGACCCGGCGAAGACCGATCAGCTGCGCGACGTCGTCACGCGGCTGCAGCCGGCGGGCTCGAAGTTCCCGACCGCGGGCGACTCCGGCACGCTCGCCGGCGCCCTGCTCGGTTCGACGCTGCTGCTCGACAAGGCCAGCGCCAAGCCGCAGTCGACGCCCGCCGAACTGGCGGCCGCGCTCGGCGGGCTCACCGACGGCGGTTTCGTGAAGCCCAGCCAGGACGTCAAACCCGCTCAGCTCGCGGTGGTGCTCACCGGGGCGCAGGCCTCCGGCGACGGCGCGGGTGACCGCGCGGCCACGATCGCCCGTTTCGCCGCGCAGCTCGACCGTTCCGGCGCGGGCACGGTGCTGGCGGGCAACCCGGGGTCGGCCGAGGGCGCGGGCGCGCTCGGTGTCGCCAGGGCCGACACCGCCATCACGTCGATCCTGTCCACAGTGGACAACGCGGACTCGGCGGCGGGCCGGATCAGCACGATTCTCGCGCTGAAGGAACAGCTCGACGGCGGTTCCGGCCGGTACGGCATCGCGGGCAACGCCCAGGCACCCGCGCCCGGCGTGGGCAACGCCAGCGGCAACTAGGACTCCTTCACAGGAAAGTGGAAAGGCCGTCGAGAAGCCGGTCGACGTCGTCGGTGTTGTTGTACGGCGCCAACCCGACCCGCAATGCGGGAGCGGACAGCTTCAGCGCGGCGAAAGCTTCGGGCGAGTAGAACGACCCTGCCACGGCGATGACATTTCGCTCGGCGAGGTGCAGTTGCGCTGCCCGCTCGCGGCCGCCGAGGCCCATCAGGATGGTCGGGGTGCGGTCGTCCGCCTTCGAATGGACGGTGACCGCTCCTTCCCAGCCGCGGAGCGCTTTTTCCACCCTGGCACGTAGTTCGAGTTCGTGGTCGTGCACCGAGCGCAGCGAATGGGCCAGTCGTTCCCTCCGCGATCCGCCCGTGCCGGGGTCGATCCCGGCGAGGAAGTCCACCGCGGCGGTGGCGCCCGCCAGCATTTCGTACGGCAGCGTCCCGAACTCGAACCGCTCCGGCCCGGTGTCGGGTGACGGCGCCAGCTTGTCCGGACGGAGGGTTTCGAGGAGTGCGGGCGCCGCGGCGAGGACGCCGCAGTGCGGGCCGAGGAACTTGTACGGCGAGCAGACGAAAAAGTCCGCTCCCAGTGCCGGCACGTCCACCAGCTGGTGCGGCGTGTAATGCACTCCGTCGACGTACACCAGGGCACCGGCGTCGTGGGCCAGCTCGGCGATCCGGCGGACGGGCGGCTTGGTGCCGAGCAGGTTCGAAGCGGCGGTGACCGCGACCAGGCGTGTCCGGTCCGAGAGGACACGGACGAAGGAATCGAGGTCGAGTTCGGTGGTCTCGGCGTCGATCTCGATCCAGCGGACGAGCGCTCCGGCCCGCTCGGCTGCCTGGACCCACGGCCGGATGTTGGAGTCGTGGTCCAGACGGCTGAGGACGATCTCGTCCCCCGCGTGCCAGGTTTTGGCCAGGTGCCGGGAGAAGTCATAGGTCAGCTGGGTGGCGCTGCGACCGTGGACGATGCCCGCCGGCGAGACGTTGAGCAGGTCCGCGTAGGCGGCGCGGAAGCCCGCGACCGCGTTCTCGGCATTGAGCTCCGACGGGCTGCCTCCGCCGCCCAGGTTGGACAGCGGACCGGTCATCGTTGCGAAGATGGCCTCGGCGACGGGCCGGGGAGTCTGCGTTCCGCCGGGGCCGTCGAAGAAAGCGGCTCCCTTGGCGAGAGCGGGGAAGTGGGCTCGGAGGGCGTCGACGTCGAAGGTCATGCCTCGACTCTGGCATCCGGCACTTGAGTGCGTAAATGCTTCGCGGCCGGGACTGCCGCCGACGCCCTCCTGGCCTCACTTCGCCGGCAGATTGAGTGAGACGCAGGCCGGGCGTATCGGCCACAGGTCACCGCCCGGCGGCGCGGGGACCTGCTTCAGCGCCGCCGCCGCTTGCGCGTCGTGTCCCTGTTCCGCCGCGGCGTGCAGGATGTCCACCGCGATCCACTGGTCGAACGGGCCGATTTCCTCGTGCGGCCAAGCACTCTTCCCGTGGACCGCGCCGGGGATGAGGTAGTCGACGGCCTTGCGCAGGCTGCCACCGCCCGGCGCCTGATACGACCACAGGTCCACGCCGACGTGCCTGCCGATCTCGGCGAGCCTGCCCAGCGCCGTCAGGTTGAAGTTCGAGTAGTGCCAGGTCTTCGTACGGGACAGCTCCAGCGGCTGGCTGCCGTCGGCGGCGATCTGCTTGCCGATCCGTTCGGTCTTCGCGGTGTCCACTATGGACCTTGCGAGGTCCCGTTCGCCGATGTACAGGGCGATCGCGGCGTTCTGCATGTCGAGGAACGTGCCGTGGTTGTTGGTGGCGGCGAGTTCCTTCTTCGCCTGCGGACTGGTCCGCATCCAGTCGAGGTACCGGGTGAGCCACTTCATGATGCCCGCGCGGTCCTTGCCGAGCCAGCCGGGCGCACCGGCGTCGAGGACGGCGAACGCGTCGACGACCGACGTGAACGACTGCGTCGAGTCGATGATCCCGGTGCCGCGGACGTCGGTGCGACAGGGAATCAGCTGCGCGTAGGTCATGTTCGGGTTCATCCGGGTCGCCGGGTCGAGGAACCAGGCGCGCACGGCGGTCTCCGCGTGTTCGGCGTACTTCCGGTCGCCCGTGTAGTACCAGGCCAGCGCCAGCGCGGGGATGGCCTCGAAGGCCCGCCCGCGTTCGGTGTGATCGCTGATCGCGTCGGCCTCGGGATTGCGCTCGCCGTCGCGCTGGACGTACGGGCAGCCCTGCGGATTGTCGGGCGTCCGTGGCTTGCTCGCCCACCAGTACGGCGCCTGGCTGAGGTAGTCGTGCTTGTCGCCACTGGGCGGCGTCTGCTGCTTGTGGGTTACCGCCCACGGCGCGTCACCGAGGAAACCGTCCGCTTTGGACAGCAACCCCTTGAGCGCGTCCCGCTGAGCGGGAGTGGCCGTGCCGGTTCTGAGGCCGGATCTGATCTTGGCGAGCTGCACACCGTCCATGACCACCGTGCGGGGGATCGGGGCCGCTTCCGCTGTGCCGCTCACCGGCATCAGCGCGAGGCCCGCGGTGAGCACCGCCGTGCCCAGCGCCCGTAGCTGCTTTCGCACCTTTGACCGCCCTTTCCGTGTTCCGGGGACGCCGAAGTCCCCACGAGCAGCCGGGCGGCGAGCGGCTGTGGCGGAGGAATTCTGCGGTGCGCGCGGCCCGGGTGTCAATCGGCGGCGGGCGGCCAGACACGGCGTTTTTCGAGCGGCCGGGCGTACGAGCCCGCCCGGCTGGTCCGGAGTCCCAGCGCGACGAGGGACTCCGCGAGCCGGACCGCGGCGGCGACGCCGTCGATGACCGGGATGTCCAGCATGGCCCCGATCCTGCGGTCCAGCCCGGTCATCCCCGCGCAGCCGAGCACCAGCACCTCGGCCCCGGCGTCGCGGGCGCGGCGGCCGGCGGTGAGCAGCGCCGACTCGGTGCGGTGCTCGTCGGCCAGTTCGAGCACGCCGAGCCCGGCCCCGAAGACGGCGACGCAGTTCTGCGCCACCCCGGCCGCGTGCAGGCTGTCCTCGATCAGGCCGCACGTTCTGTCCAAAGTGGTCACCACGCCGTAGCGGCGGCCGAGCAGGCACGCGAGATGCGCGGCGGCCTCGGTGATGTCGACGACCGGGACGTCGAGCAGCTCGCGCGCGCCTTCCCGGCCGTGCTCGCCGAACCCCGCCAGCACGACGGCGTCGAACGGCTCCTCGATCCCGCGCAGCAGATCGAGGACCGCGGCGGCGGACAGGAAGCTGTCGAGCCATCCCTCGGCGGATTCCGGTCCCCAGCGCGGGGTTCTGGCCAGGATCTCGGTGCCGGGGCTCGCGGCGGCCCGTGCCCCGGCTTCGATCTCCTTCGTCATCGCCTCGGTCGTGTTGCAGTTGGTGACGAGGATGCGCATCAGTGCGCCCTGGAGACCGCGCGGTACAGCAGCGCGGCCGAAGCGGTGCCGATGAACCACGAGTACGGCGCGGCCGGGGCGAACGCGGGCACGAGCGCGATCACGGCGGACAGCGCGGCAGTCGGAAGGAACGTGACGAGCGCGCGCGGGTTGACGCCCCGGCGGTAGTGGTACGGCGAGGAGGAATCGGCGACGAACAACGCGTCGACGTCGACCTTGCCGCGCCGGATCAGGTAGTAGTCGACGATCATGATCCCGAACAGCGGGCCGAGGAACGCGCCGAGCCCGCCGAGGAAGTAGTTGACCACGGCGGGGGAGGAGTACAGCTTCCAGGGCAGGACGCACAGCGCGGCGACGGCGCTGATCATGCCGCCGACGGTGAAACTGATCCGCTTCGGCCAGATGTTGGCCAGATCGTAGGCGGGCGAGACGAAGTTGGCGACGATGTTGACGCCCATCGTGGCGACCGCGAACGTCAGCGCCCCGGCGATCAGCACCGGGGTGCTGTGCACCCTGGCCAGCAGCGCCGCCGGGTCGGTGATGGCCTCGCCGAACACCTGCAGGCTGCCGGCGGTGATGAACACCGAGAGCAGCGCGAACGCCGTCGAGTTGATCGGCAGGCCCCAGAAGTTCCCGCGCCGCACCGTTTTCTGGTCCGGGGCGAAGCGGGAGAAGTCGCAGAAGTTCAGCATCAGCGTGCCGTAGATGGACAGGATCAGCCCGACGGCGCCGAACCACTGCCGGAACTGCTCCCCTGTGGACAGTGCCTTCGGGTTGCTGGTGAGCGAAATGTTCCAGTGGCCCGCGGCGAGGATCCACACCGCGAGCGCGAGCATCACGACCCAGATCGCGGGCCCGCACCAGTCCTGGAACCGGCGCACCGACTCCATGCCCTTGGTCAGGATCAGCGCCTGGACGAGCCACAGCGCGAGGAAACAGGCCCAGCCGAGCGCGTGCAGGCCGAGGAAACCGTGTTCGGTCCAGGGTTTCAGGCCCGGATCGATGGCGAGCACCAGCACGGTGATGGCGACCGAGGCGAGGTAGGTCTGGATGCCGTACCAGAAGATCGCGATGACCGCGCGGATGAGCGCGGGCAGGTTGGCGCCGAACGTGCCGAAGCTGATCCGCGCGACGACGGGGAACGGGACGCCGGTGCGCTGCCCGATCCGGCCCATCAGGTTCATGCCGGCGTAGATCAGGACGAACCCGAACAGCAGCGCGGTGAACACCTGCCACGCCGAGAGCCCGAGCACGAACAGGCCCGCCGCGAAGGTGTAGTTGCCGAGGTTGTGCACGTCGGACATCCAGAGCGCGAAGATGTCGTACACCTTCCAGCGGCGTTCCTTCGCGGGTGCGAGGTCGGCGTTCCACAGGCGTGGATCGGGGGACGTCGGGGGCGGTCCGGCGGCGTGGGCGAGCGGGGCGGCGGTCATGGGTGCCTCCGATCGACGTGCGAGGACGGCGATTTGGTATCCCAAAAATTGGTATCCCAAATATCACCCCGTCGTTCCCGTCCGTCAAGACTCCCGGCGATAAACTCGTGTTACGACCGGTTACACGGGCGTTGACCGAGAGGGGCTGGATGAGCACGTCGGCGGGGATGCCGCAGCCGTTGGCCGCCACCCGGCAGCGGGTGCGCGACGAACTGCGCGAGCGGATCCTGACCGGCAGGCTCCGGCCGGGGGACCGGCTGGTGGAGCGCGAACTGGCCGAGGACCTCGGCGTGTCCCGGGTGCCGGTGCGCGAGGCGATCCGCAGCCTCGAAGCCGAGGGATTCCTGGCCGTCCAGTCCCCGCGGCGGGTGGTGGTGCGGCAGCTGGCGCGCGTCGACGTCGAGGAGCTGTTCGACGTCCGCGAGGCGCTCGAAGGACTCGCGGCCGGGCTGGCGGCGGAACGCGCGACCCCGGCGGACCTCAAACGGCTGGAGCGCGCGCTCGACGCCGCCGCGAAGGCCACCGTGCGCGGCGACGGCACGCGGATCGCCGCGCTGAACGTCCGGTTCCACGACGAGATCGTGGCGATCGCGGGCAACACACTGCTGTCGACGGTGCTTCAGCCGCTCGAAGGCCGGTTGCGCTGGCTGACGAGTCAGAACGAGCACTGGGCCGATCTGCTGGACGAACACCGGCGGCTGTACGAGGCCATCGCGTCCGGGGACGCCGAGCGCGCCAGGACGAGCGCGGCCGAGCACGTCCGGGTCAACCGGGAGGTCACCGTCGCGACGTTGTTCGCCGGCGAGGATCGTGTCACCGGCTGACCCGGACTCGCGTGATCGGACGCGGATCTCGCGTGATGGGGCGCGGATCTCGCGTGATTGAACGGAGATCTCGCGTGATCAGCCGAGCATCGTGGTCCAGGTGCTGGTGAACTCGGGGAAGGTTTTGCCCACGGTGGCGGGGTTTTCGACCTCGACGCCCTCTACGCGCAGGCCGAGGAGCGCGGCCGTCATCACCAGCCGGTGGTCCTCGTAGGTGTGGAACAGCCCGCCGTGCAAGGGCGCCGGGGTGATCCGCAGGCCGTCGTCCGTTTCGGACACCGAACCGCCGAGCGCGGACAGTTCGGTGGCGAGCGCGGTCAGCCGGTCGGTCTCGTGCCCGCGCAGGTGCGCGACGCCGGAGATCACCGACGGGCCCTCGGCGAAGCACAGCAGGGCCGCGATCACCGGGGTCAGCTCGCCGACCTCGTGCAGATGCAGTTCGACGCCGGGGATCGTCTCGCCGCCGGTGACCGTCAGGCCCGAGGCGTCGAGACGCACCGTCGCGCCGAGCGCGGGCAGCAGCGTGCGCAGCCAGTCGCCCGGCTGGGTCGTGTGCTCCGGCCAGCCCGCGAGGCGCAGGGTGCCGCCGGTCAGCAGCGGCGCGAGCACGAACGGCGCCGCCGTCGACAGGTCGGGCTCCACCACGTACCCCGGGCACGAGAGTTTCGTCGGCTCCACGCGGAATTCGGTGCCGTCGCGTTCCACCACCGCGCCGAAGCGGCGCAGCATGTCCATCGTCATCGCGATGTGCGGTTCGCTCGGCGGGGTGCCGCCGACGAGCCGGACCGTGACGCCCTGTTCGAAGGCGGGCGCGGCGAGCAGCAGCGCGGACAGGAACTGGCTCGACGCCGAGGAGTCGAGATTCACCGCGCCGCCCCGCAGGCCGCCCTCGCCGTGCACGGTGAACGGCGGCGCGCCGCGGCCGTCGTCCTCGATGCGGGCGCCGAGCGCGCGCAGCGCGTCCAGCAGCGGTCCGATCGGGCGCCGCCGGATGGCTTCGTCGCCGTCGAAGAGGACCGGGGCGAACCCGAGTGAGGCCAGCGCCGGGGTGAACCGCGCGACCGTGCCGGCGTTGCCCAGCGTGACCGTGACCGGCTCGCCGCGGCCCGAACCGCTCGCCGCGATCGGATGCACGAGGACGCCGTCGGTGGTCGCCTGGGAACGGGCGCCGAGCGCGGACAGCGCGCCGAGCATGAGCCGGGCGTCCCGCGAATCGAGCGGCTGCCGGATCCGGGTCGGCGCCCCGGCCAGCGCGGCGAGCACGTAGGCCCGGTTGGTGATCGACTTCGAGCCGGGGACGCGCACGTCGGCGTCCAGCGGGCCCTTGGCGATCGGTGCGGTCCACCGGTCTTCGGCTGCGTTCACGTCAGTCACGGTGGTGAGCTTAGTAGTCCCGACACGCGCGGTGACGACCCGATATGGGCTCTTCGCGCATGGCTGCCGAGCGGTTCGGCGGACGTGAGATAAGGTGGAGGCCCGTGGGACTTCAGTCGCGGGCAACCAAGTATGTCTTTGTCACCGGAGGCGTCGCCTCCTCTCTGGGTAAGGGACTCACGGCTTCCAGCCTGGGTCAGCTCCTTACCGCACGTGGGCTCCGGGTCACGATGCAGAAGCTGGATCCATACCTCAATGTGGACCCCGGCACGATGAACCCGTTCCAGCACGGTGAGGTGTTCGTCACCGACGACGGCGCCGAGACCGATCTGGACATCGGGCACTACGAACGTTTTCTCGACCGCGACCTCGACGGCAAGGCCAACGTCACGACCGGTCAGGTCTACTCCGAGGTGATCGCGAAGGAGCGTCGCGGCGAGTATCTCGGCGACACGGTGCAGGTCATCCCGCACATCACCGACGAGATCAAGTCCCGGATCACCGCGGCCGCGCAGGCCGACGAGTCCGGCCAGGCGCCGGACGTGGTGATCACCGAGGTCGGCGGCACGGTCGGCGACATCGAGTCGCTGCCGTTCCTCGAGGCGTGCCGCCAGGTCCGCCACGACGTCGGCCGCGACCAGTGCTTCTTCCTGCACGTCTCGCTGGTGCCGTACCTGGCGCCCTCGGGCGAGCTGAAGACCAAGCCGACCCAGCACTCGGTGGCCGCGCTGCGCAACATCGGTATCCAGCCCGACGCGCTGGTCTGCCGGGCCGACCGCGAGATCCCCGAGGACCTCAAGCGCAAGATCGGCCTGATGTGCGATGTGGACACCGAGGCCGTCATCGCCTGCCCCGACGCCCCGTCGATCTACGACATCCCGAAGGTGCTGCACAGCGAGGCGCTCGACGCCTACGTCGTGCGCCGGCTCGGCCTGCCGTTCCGCGACGTGGACTGGACGGTGTGGGGCGATCTGCTCGACCGCGTGCACAACCCGGCCGAGACCGTGCGGATCGCCGTGGTGGGCAAGTACATCGATCTGCCCGACGCGTACCTCTCGGTCACCGAGGCGCTGCGCGCCGGCGGATTCGCCCACCGTGCCAAGGTGGAGATCGTCTGGGTCGCCTCCGACGACGCGCAGACCGCGTCCGGCGCGGCTTCCGTGCTGTCCGATGTGGACGGCGTGCTGATCCCCGGCGGGTTCGGCATCCGGGGTATCGAGGGCAAGGTCGGCGCGGTCGAGTACGCGCGCAAGCACGGCCTGCCGCTGCTCGGGCTGTGCCTCGGCCTGCAGTGCATCGTGATCGAGGCGGCCCGGCACCTGGCGGGCATCGAGGGCGCGAACTCCGCCGAGTTCGACGAGAACACCACGCATCCGGTGATCTCGACCATGGCCGACCAGCGTGACGTCGTCGCGGGGGAGCGGGACATGGGCGGCACCATGCGGCTCGGCGCGTACCCGGCGAAGCTCAAGGCGGGCTCGCAGGTCGCGAAGGCGTACGGCAGCACGGAGGTCTCCGAGCGGCACCGCCACCGCTACGAGGTCAACAACGCTTACCGCAAGCGGCTTTCCGACGCGGGGCTGGTGTTCTCCGGCACCTCGCCCGACGATCACCTCGTCGAGTTCGTCGAGCTGCCCGCCGACGTGCACCCGTTCTTCGTCGGCACGCAGGCGCACCCCGAGCTGAAGAGCCGCCCGACCCGGCCGCATCCGCTGTTCGGCGCGTTCGTCAAGGCCGTGGTGGACCGCAAGGTCGCCGAGCGGCTGCCGGTCGAACTGCCGGAAACCCCGGTGGCGGCGCGGTGACCGAGCCCGGGACGCACGAGTTCACCGTCGCGGGCAGCCGTGATGTCCACATCGGACGCGTGGTGGGCCTGCGGATCGACGAGGTCGTGATGCCGGGCGGGACCCCCGCGACGCGCGAGGTGATCGAACACCTCGGCGCGGTCGCGGTGGTCGCGCTCGACGCGGACGGCGCGGTCACGCTCGTGCACCAGTACCGCCACCCGATCGGGCGGCGGCTGTGGGAGCTGCCCGCCGGGCTCATCGACCACGAAGGCGAGGACCCGGTCGGGACCGCGAAGCGCGAGCTGGTCGAGGAGGCCGGGCTCGCGGCGGCGGACTGGTCGACGCTGGTGGACATCGCGGCCTCGCCGGGGTTCACCGACGAGGTGGTGCGTGTCTTCCTGGCCCGCGATCTGTCCGAAGTGGACCGTGAGGTGCTCGGCGAGGAGGAGGCGGATCTGGTGATCCGCCGCTTCCCGCTGGCCGAGGCGGTGCGGATGGCGTTGTCCGGCGAACTGGTCAACGGGGCGACGGTCGGCGGGGTCCTCGCCGCGCACGCCGTCGTCACCGGGGCGGCCGCGCCCCGCCCGGCCGACGCGCCGTGGCGGGACCGCCCCACCCGCTTCGCCGCCCGTCGTAGCTGAAAGCTCAGTCCCGGAGGCGGCGGCCGTGGTTGTCGAAACCGCCGTTGGCGAGCATGACGATGCCGTCGATGATCGGCCAGAGCGCGCCGAAGCCCGCGGTGATGACGAACACGGCGAACTGCAGCACGGCGATCCCGACGTGCCCGGTGTAGAGGCGGCCGCTGCCGAAGGGGAGCACGATCTGCAGGATCCCGGCGACCATCCGGGACTTCGGCGAGTACGGCACCGGCGGCGGCTGCCACGGGACGGCGGCGGGCAGGCCGTTCGCCGCGGGTGGCGGGTACGGCAGCGGGTGGTCGATGCGCAGGGGCGGGGCGAGGAACGCCGGGTGCGGAGCGGGCAGATCGGTGAACAACGGGCGCAGTTCGGCCCGCGTGGTCGCCGCGTACGCGCCGGTCACCCGGGTTTCGTACTCGTCGGGCGTCAGCCTGCCCTGGCTGAAGTGCTCCGCGAGCAGCCGCGCCGACTCCTCGCGTTCGGCGGTGCCGATGCGCAGGTCGTCGTGGTCCATTCTTCACGGTACCTCGGGAAGGCTCCGGCCGGTCGGGGCCGGAACCGGCCAGGGGAGTCCTAAGGTGTCCCCGTGGCAGGCGCGGGGAGCAGGGCAGTGGCCGACGCGATCGCCGCGTATCTCGACCATCTGACCGTCGAGCGCGGCACCGCGCGCAACACGCTGGACAGCTACGCCCGCGACCTCCGCCGCTACGCCGCCCACCTCGACAACGCGGGCGTGACGGGGTTCGCCGACGTCACTTCGGCCCACATCACCGCGTTCGGCGCGGCGCTGCGGGAAGGCGACGAAGAACACCGTCCGCTGGCGGCGTCTTCGGCGGCGCGGGCGCTCGTCGCCGTCCGGGGGCTGCACAAGTTCGCCTACGCCGACGGCATCACCGAGCACGACCCGGCCCGCGAGGTCCGCCCGCCGACGCCGGCGAAGCGGCTGCCCAAGGCGCTGCCGGTCGCGGATGTGCTGCGGCTGCTGGAAACCCCGCCGCCGGACGGGGAGCGCCCGCTGCGGGACCGCGCGCTGCTGGAGCTGCTGTACTCCACCGGCGCCCGGATCTCGGAGGCGGTCGGGCTCGACGTCGACGACATCGACGAGGCCGAACGCACCGTGCTGCTCGACGGCAAGGGCGGGAAACAGCGGCTGGTGCCGATCGGCCGCCCCGCGCTCGCCGCCCTCGACGCCTACCTCGTGCGGGCCCGTCCCGCGTTGGCGGCACACGGCAGGGGGACGCCGGCGATGTTCCTCAATGCCCGGGGGAGCAGGCTGTCGCGGCAGAGCGCGTGGCAGGTGCTCAAGGACACCGCCGAGCGCGCGGGCATCTCGGCCGCCGTCTCGCCGCACACCCTGCGCCACTCGTTCGCCACGCATCTGCTGGAGGGCGGTGCCGACGTCCGGGTGGTCCAGGAGCTCCTCGGCCACGCCTCGGTGACCACGACGCAGGTCTACACGCTCGTCACGGTCAACACACTTCGCGAGGTCTACGCCACCGCGCATCCCCGCGCACTGGGCTGAACGGCGCAAAGGACTTCGCACGGTGCGGAAGAGATCGCCCCATCGCGGTCGGCGAGCCGCTTTGGCAGCGCCGCGAATTCCCGCATAGGCTGCCGAGGACTCTGCCGAACGAGGAGCTTTTTCGCTATGTCGACACCGAACCAGCCGGAGCGCCCGGCCGCGTCCGCCGGTTCGGTCGCGGCGAACCTCAGCCAGGTGACCATCGCGACCCCCGCCGAGCACGACGGCGACGAACCGTCGGAGACCCCGGTCCGGCCCAAGGGCCGCAAGGCCCGCGCCAAGAACCGGCTGAAGCCGCGCGAGGACGACGGGCTCGGCCCGACCGGGCGCCCGCGCCGCGAGATCCCCGAGCCGCCCCCACTGGAGAAGCACGGCCCGGCGCAGGTCATGGCCATGTGCAACCAGAAGGGCGGCGTCGGCAAGACGACCTCGACCATCAACCTCGGCGCCGCGCTCGCCGAATGCGGGCGCCGGGTGCTGCTGGTCGACTTCGACCCGCAGGGCGCGCTGTCGGTCGGCCTCGGCATTCAGCCGCACGAACTGGACCAGACGGTCTACAACGTCATCATGGAGCGGTCGGTGGTGATCACCGACGTCATCCGCAAAACCTCCGTAGACGGCGTTGACCTGCTGCCGAGCAACATCGACCTGTCCGCGGCGGAGGTCCAGCTTGTCGCTGAGGTAGGACGCGAGCACACGTTGTTACGGGTCCTTCGTCCGGTCATGAACGACTACGACTATGTTCTTGTCGACTGCCAGCCCTCGCTCGGCCTGCTCACGGTGAACGCACTGACCGCCGCGGACGGTGTGATCATCCCGCTGGAGTGCGAGTTCTTCAGTCTGCGAGGCGTAGCGCTCTTGATCGACACCATCGAGAAGGTGCAGGAACGCCTCAACCCCAAACTGGACATAACGGGGATTCTCGCCACCATGTACGACCCGAGAACCCTGCACTCGAAGGAGGTCATGGCTCGCGTGGTGGAGGCATTCGGCGACACCGTGTTCGACACGGTGATCAACCGCACCGTGCGGTTCCCGGAGACCACTGTGGCCGGGGAGCCGATCACGACCTGGGCTCCCAAATCCGCGGGCGCGGCGGCCTATCGCGCGCTCGCCCGCGAGGTGATCGCTCGGTGAGCAGGCGAGCTTCCCTGCCCGGAGCGTCGGAACTGTTCCGCATCACGACCAGCACCGCCAACCCTGCCCTCGACACCCCCGCCAAGCCGGTCTCCGCCGGGAACGGCGGCGGCAAGAACGGCGAGAGCGGTGGCGGCGCGGGGAACGGCAAGGCGAGCGGGAACGGGCACCAGGACCAGCTGTCCCGCAGCGGTGCCGCCCGGCGCGGATCCGGCCGGACCAAGCACGACGCGAAGATCACCGTGTACGTCTCCGGCGACGAACTGCTGGCGATGGAGCAGGCCCGGCTGAACCTGCGGGCGAAACACGGTCTGGTGCTCGACCGCGGCAGGCTGGTGCGGGAGGCCGTCGCCGTGCTGCTGGCCGATCTCGACCAGAACGGCGAGCAGTCGGTGCTGGTCCAGCGATTGCGGGCGCTCGGCGACGACGAGAGCGAAACCGAGGCCTGATGGACGAACCGGCATCGGCTGAGCAGGCGCCGGAGCCGGACGAGCAGCCCCCGCAGCCCAGCCAGGACGAACCGGCTCCGGTGCACGAGACCGTGCACGGGGGCACGATCCCGGAGGGGCTGGCCGCCGAGGAACTGAGCACGTCGAAGTTCAAGGTGCGGCTGGCGAACTTCGAGGGCCCGTTCGACCTGCTGCTGCAGCTGATCTCCCAGCACCAGCTCGATGTCACCGAGGTGGCGCTGCATCAGGTCACCGACGACTTCATCGCCTACACCCGGGAACTGGGCGAGGACTGGAACCTCGACGAGACGACCGAGTTCCTGGTCATCGCGGCGACCCTGCTCGACCTCAAGGCGGCACGCCTGCTGCCCGCCGCCGAGGTCGAGAGCGAGGACGACCTCGCGCTGCTGGAAGCCAGGGACCTGCTGTTCGCCCGGGTGCTGCAGTATCGCGCGTACAAGCAGGTGGCGGCGTTGTTCGGCGAGCTGGAAGCCGGTGCGCTGCGGCGGTATCCGCGTTCGGTCGCGCTGGAGGACCGCTTCGTCGGGCTGCTGCCCGAGGTGATGATCGGCGTCGACCCGGCGAAATTCGCCGAGATCGCGGTCGCGGTGTTCAAGCCGAAGCCGCCGCCGACGGTGTCGATCGCGCACATCCACATGGGCCGGGTGTCGGTGCGCGAGCACGCGGCGCTGCTGCGGCTGAAGCTGGCCGAGCGCGGGCAGGCGACGTTCGGCGAACTGGTCGACGACTGCGAGCACACGGTCGAGATCGTCGCGCGGTTCCTCGCGCTGCTGGAGCTGTACCGCGAGGCCTCGGTGCAGTTCGAACAGCTCGAGGCGCTGGCGGAACTGCATGTGCGGTGGACCGGCGGCAGCGTCGAGGAGGTGGTCGTCGCGGCCGAGCACGACCGGGCCACGGCTGAGGACGAGGAGTACGGGTGAGCAACGAGGAGAACGAACCGGACGTCGCCGAGGCTCCGGAACCGGAGGACTCGCGTACCGAGACGGTCGGCTCGAGTACCCAGCCAGTCGGCTCGCCATCCGACTCCCCAGGTACGCCGGACGACGCCTCGGGTACGCCGGACGACGCCTCGGGTACGCCGGACGACTCTGCGGGTACGCCGGACGACCTTCCGGGTACGGCCGAAGAGGGTGAGAAGCCCGAGGCCGACGAAGCCGCTTCGCCGGAGGAAACCCCGGATGGTCCGGCCGAACTGGATCCCGACGATCCGGAGTCCGGGCTGGTGGCCGCGGGGGACGCGAGCGACCTGCCCGACGTCACCTCCGACGAGGCGCTGGAGGCCGCGCTGGAGGCGTTGCTGCTGGTCATCGACTCCCCGGCGAGCGAGGAAACCCTTGCCGAGACGGTCGAACAGCCGGTGTCGCGGGTGACCGTCGCGCTGCGCACCATGGCGCAGAAGTTCACCGAGCGCAGCAGCGGGATCGACCTGCGGCGCGTCGGCGAGGGGTGGCGGTTCTACACTAGGGACGTCTATGCCCCGTTCGTGGAGAAGCTCCTGCTGGACGGCCAGCGGTCGAAGCTGACCAGGGCCGCGCTGGAGAGCCTCGCCGTGATCGCGTACCGGCAGCCGGTGACCAGGGCCAGGGTCGCCGCGGTGCGTGGCGTGAACGTGGACGGCGTGATCCGGACACTGCTCGCGCGCGGCCTCATCGAGGAGATGGGGACCGATCCCGAGACCACCGGCACGCTGTACGTGACGACCGAGTTGTTCCTGGAGCGGCTGGGGCTGTCGTCGCTGGCCGACCTGCCCCCCATCGCTCCCTTGCTACCCGAAGTGGACACGATCGATGACATCTAGCGAACATCCCGACGGAGTTCGTCTGCAGAAGGTGCTCTCCCAGGCGGGCGTGGCCTCGCGCCGCGCCGCCGAGGACCTGATCGTGGCGGGCCGGGTCGAGGTGAACGGTGAGGTGGTCACCGAGCTCGGCCGCCGGGTCGACCCGCTCGAATCGGTGATCCACGTCGACGGCACGCGGGTGAACCTGCGCGACGATCTGGTGTACCTCGCGTTCAACAAGCCCAAGGGCGTGCACTCGACGATGTCGGACGACCGCGGCCGCCCGTGCGTCGGCGACTACCTGCGCGGCCGGTACGAGGAGACGCCCGGGGTCGTGCACGTCGGCAGGCTCGACGAGAACACCGAGGGCCTGCTGCTGCTGACCAACGACGGCGATCTCGGGCACCGCCTGATGCATCCGTCGTTCAGCGTGCTGAAGACGTACCTGGCCGAGGTCGACGGGCTCGTGCCGCGCGGGCTCGGCAAGGAACTGCGCAAGGGCTGGGAGCTGCCGGACGGCATCGTCAAGGTGGACCAGTTCCGGGTCAAGGACATGCACTCCGGCAAGACACTGGTCGAGCTGGTGATCCACGAGGGCCGCAAGCACATCGTGCGGCGGCTGCTGAAGGACACCGGCCACCCGGTGCTCAAGCTCGTCCGCACAGCCGTCGGCGAGGTCCAGCTGGGCAACCAGCGGCCGGGTTCGATCCGCAGGCTGACCCGCGGCGAGGTCGGTTCGCTGTACCGCTCGGTCGATCTCTAGGCCGAACGGGCGGCCGCCGTCCGAATACCCACTTTCCGCTCTACCGGGCGAAGTTGGCAGCTTCTAGCTTGGCGGCCACGGATCCCGGGAGGCTGCTGTGCGGTTCGGTTCGGCGGGTGTGCTCGCGACGGTGGTGGCGGTGACGGTCGCGATGCTGGTGCCCAGCGGTGCGTCCGCGGCACCGCGCGTCAAGGGCACCGATCCGGTGTACGACTTCGCGGGCGCGATCCGCGAGACCGTCTGGGTGGACACCGGCCGCGACGGGGACGGCGACGGCAAACCGGACCGCGTCGCCGCGGACATCGTGCGCCCGAAGGAAACCGTGGCCAAGGGCATCAAGATCCCGGTGATCATGGATGCCAGCCCGTACTACTCGTGCTGCGGCCGCGGCAACGAAAGCGAGCGCAAGACCTACGACGCGAACGGCCGTCCGGTCGGTTTCCCGCTCTACTACGACAACTACTTCGTGCCGCGCGGGTACGCCGTCGTGCTGGTCGATCTCGCCGGGACGAACCGCTCCCAAGGCTGTGTCGACGTCGGTGGTGTCTCGGACGTGCAGTCGGCGAAGGCGGTCGTGGACTGGCTCAACGGCCGCGCGACGGGCTACAGCGCGAAAACCGGTGGCAGCGCGGTGCCGGCGAGCTGGAGCACCGGGAACGTCGGCATGATCGGCAAGTCCTACGACGGCACGATCGCCAACGGTGTCGCGTCGACCGGGGTCGCCGGGCTGAAGACCATCGTGCCGATCGCGGGGATCAGCTCCTGGTACGACTACTACCGGTCCGACGGCGCGACGTTCGGCTTCGACCCGGTCGGCCTGGCGCGGACCGTCGAACAGCGCAACAGCGGGCAGGACTGTTCGGCGCAGAACCGGAAACTGACCCAGGGCGCGACGGCGAACGGCGACTACGGGCCGTTCTGGGCCGAGCGTGACTACTACGCGGCCAAGGCGAAGAACATCCGCGCGAGCGTGCTGCTTTCCCACGGGGTGAACGATCTCAACGTCAAGACCATCCACTTCGGACAGTGGTGGGACGCGCTCGCGGTGAACGGCGTCGAGCGGAAGATCTGGCTGGCACAGACCGGGCACGTCGATCCGTTCGACTACCGGCGCGCGGACTGGGCCGACCTGCTGCACCGCTGGTTCGACCACTACCTGATGGGCATCGACAACGGCGTCGAACGCGGCCCGATGGCGAGTGTCGAACGGCAGCCCGACCAGTGGGCCGACCAGTCCGCGTGGCCCGCGGCGAACGCGTCGCCGACGGTGTTGCGGGCCAAGGCGGGCGGTGTGCCGGGACTCGGCTCGCTGACCCCCGGCGCGTCATCGGGCACCGCCGCGTTCACCGACGATCCGTCGCAGGGCGAGAGCGACTGGGCGGCGAATCCCGGCACCGCGTCGGGCTCGCGATTGCTGTACAGCACCGGGAAACTCGAGAACGACCTCCAGGTGTCCGGCACCGGTTCGATCAGCGTGACCGCGACGCCGAGCACGTCGTCGGCCCGGCTGTCCGCGGTGCTCGTCGACTACGGGCCGGCGACGATCCGGAACTTCGCGGGCCGGGGCGAGGGCATCAACACCGGGACGTCGGAGACGTGCTGGGGAGCGAACGCGCCAGGTGACGATGCCTGCTACAAGGTGACCACGGCCGACACGACGAACGTGGACTACACCATCATCAGCCGGGGCTGGGCGGATCTGGCGAACTACCGCTCGCTGTCGAAGGAGGAGCCGCTCGTCCCGGGCACGGCGTACACGATGACGTTCCGGCTGGCGAGCACCGACCACGTCGTGCCGCGCGGGCACACCCTGGCACTGATCATCGGCGGCACCGACCGCGGCTTCATCTCGGCACCCGCGAGGGCGCCGAAGCTGACGATCGACCTGGCCAAGACGGCGGTCACCTTGCCGCTGTCCGGCACGCCTTCGGCGTTCTCCGGTGAAGGCGTCCCGGCCGCTCCCGGGCCGCTCGCGCACGTCGACGCGGCGCCGCAGGGTCGGCTCGACCTGCCCTGAGCACTACCCTGGGGCGCCATGACCGAGTTCGGTGAGCACTACGCCCTGCGCGGCGGTGTGTCCAGCGTCCGGTCGCCCGACGGGAAGACGAGCCTGCTCTGCGACCGGTACGCGGAGACGATCGGCGTGCTCGACGACGCCGCCCTCGCGATCCTGGCGGCATTGGCCGAGCGCCCGCACACGCCCGAGGAACTCGCGAGCCCCGAGGGTGAGCGGCTGCTCCGGGTGCTGCGCGACGGCGGGTGGCTGGTGCTCACGGTGACCAGCGGCGGGACGGATCTGTACCGGATGCAGCCGTTGCGCCCGCCGCCGGTACTCGGTGATCCGGGTGACGGGGAGCAGCGGCTGTCCCGGTTCGCGGTGATCCGGGCGGGAACGGACGGGATGGTCGTCGAATCCCCGGTGGCCTGGTGCGACGTCGAGGTCCGCGATCCGGCGGTGCTCGCCGAAATCGGCGGGTACGCGGGAAAACCGGGCGTCTCCGCTTTCCCGGACGGCCTGCGGGCTCGCCTCCGGCGGGACCTGTGGTGGGCCGGGCTGCTCGTGGACGCGGGCGCGGAGAACGACCTCCGGACCCGGCAGTGGAGCCCGCACGAGCTGTGGTTCCACGCACGCAGCAAACGTGACGAGCGGGGTCAGCTCGGCGAGGGATTCGCCGGGACGTACTGGGCGAAGGGGATCCACGATCCGCTCCCGGCGCGCCCCGAGCCGTACCCCGGCCCCGCGGTCGCGCTGCCGGAGCCGGACGCGGAAGCGATGTCCCGCACCGATCCCGGGCTGACCGCGGTGCTGGCCCGCCGGAGCAGTGTCCGCGAGCACGACGACGACCATCCGCTGACGGTGGCCCAGCTGGGGGAGTTCCTGCATCGCTGCGCCCGGGTCCAGGGCACCGCGGAGGCCGACGGGGTCGAGCACGTGCGGAAGCCGTATCCGAGCGGAGGTGCCTCCCACGAGCTGGAGGTGTACCCGATCGTGTCCACTGTGGACGGTGTTGTGCCCGGCATGTACCACTACGACGCTTTCGAGCACGTCCTGCGGCCGGTGGCGTGCCCCGGCGTCCCGGCGGTGCGTCGGCTCGTTCGGCACGCTCAGCAGGCGGCAGGAGGACTGATCACGGTGCCGCAGGTGGTGTTCGTCGTCTCGGCGCGGGTGGGCCGGGTGATGTGGAAGTACGAGCGGATGGCGTACGCGCTCACGCTCAAGCACGTCGGTGTGCTCTACCAGACCATGTACTGCGTGGCGACCGCGATGGAGCTCGCGCCCTGCGCCCTCGGCGTCGCCGAACCGGCGGCGTTCGCCGAGGCCAGCGGACGGGACCCGCTGGCGGAAACCGCGGTCGGCGGGTTCCTGCTCGGCACCCGGCGTTAGGGCGCTCCCGAGGAGGACGCGGCGGCGGCCTTCGCCGCTGTCTTGCGGCCCAGTGCCCTCGCGATCGGCTCGACGACCCTGGCCGTGATCGGACCGAGGATCGCCATGAGCAGCACGTACGCCGTCGCGAGCGCGGCGAGCTCGCCCGTGACGGCGCCCGCGGACACCGCGAGACCCGCGATGACGATCGAGAACTCGCCGCGGGCGACCAAGGCGGCACCCGCGCGGGCCCGGCCGAGCTTCCCGACGCCCTGTCTTCGCGCGGCCCACCAGCCGGTGCCGACCTTCGTCAGCGTCGTCACCACCGCGAGCACCACCGCCCAGCCGAGCACCGGCGGGATCGACGCCGGGTTGGTGTTGAGCCCGAACACCACGAAGAACACCGCGGCGAACAGGTCGCGCAGCGGTTCGAGCAGGTGTGTCGCGTTCTCCGCGGTGGAGCCGGAGATCGCGATGCCGAGCAGGAACGCGCCGACCGCCGCCGAGACCTGCATCGCCGAGGCCAGCCCGGCCACCAGCAGCGCGGCGCCGAGCACCTTGAGCAGGAACACCTCGCGGTCCGGGCTGTCCACCGCGGCGGACACGTACCGGCCGAACTTCAGTGCGATCACCAGCACCACGGTGATCACCAGCAGCGAGATCCCGACGGCCTTCATCCCGCCGAGCAGGCTGACCCCGCCGAGCACCGCGGTCAGGATCGGCAGGTACAGCGCCATCACGAGGTCCTCGAACACGAGGATCGACAGCACCACTGGTGTTTCGCGGTTACCGAGCCTGCCGAGGTCGCCCAGTACCTTCGCGATGATCCCGGACGAGGAGATGTAGGTGACGCCGGCGAGCACGATCGCGCCGATCGGGCCCCAGCCGAGGATCAGCGCGACGATCGCGCCCGGCGCCGCGTTGAGCACGATGTCGAGCAGCCCCGCCATCCACGACCGGCGCAGGCCGGTGAACAGCTCGGCCGCCGAGTACTCCAAGCCCAGCAGGAGCAGCAGCAGGACGACGCCGATTTCGCTGGCCAGATGGGTGAAGCCGCCGATGTCGGTGAGCGGGATGAGCCCGCCCTGGCCGAAACACAGGCCGCCGAGCAGGTACAGCGGGATGGGGGAGAGACCGATCTTCCCGGCGAGGCGCCCGAGGGCGCCCAGCACGAAGAAGACCGCCCCGAGTTCGATCAGGGACAGTGCGGTGTGGTCCATCCCGGGATCAGCCGAACTTGAGTATCTTCGCGGCGGCCTCGAGCCCCTCGGACGTGCCGACGGCGACGAGCAAGTCGCCCGCGGTGAAGGTGAAATCCGGCGCCGGTGACGGGTGCACCTGCCCGGCCCGCATCACCGCGACCACGGAAACGCTGGTGCGGGTGCGCATCGCGGTGTCCCCGAGCGTCCGGCCGTCGAACGGCGACGCCGTCTTGATCGGCAGCTGCCGGGTGTTTATGCCCGGCAGGTCCCGGTGTTCCTCGGTGAGCTGGGCGACCAGCTGCGGCGCGCCGAGCAGGTTCGCCAGCGCCCCGGCCTCCTCCGCGGTGAGCGGGAGCGAGGCGAGGCAGGCGTCCGGATCGTCGGTCTTGGACACGATCAGCTCGATCTGCCCGTCCCGCTGGGTGACGACACCGATGCGGCGGCCGTTGCGGGTGGCGAAATCCTTGCGGACGCCGATTCCGGGCAGAGGGGTCACTTCGACGTTCACTCCTCCACGGTAACCCACTGTCCGATTCGTGCTTGATCACCCGAGCAGCAGCAGGACGAATGCGACGACCATCACCACCGCGGTCGCGCCGTGGACGCCGAACGCGACGGCCTTCTTTCCCTTGTGCCGCAAGATGACCAGCATGTCGCCGAACGGTATGAACGCCTCGGCGAGGATGACCCAGGCGAGTGCGTGCGGGTCGCCGTAGAGCATCAGTGCGATCGGGACGAGGCCGCTCCCGATGTCGCGTACGCCCTTGATGTTGTAGTAGCCCTCGCCGTTCTGCGGGAGTGTCCGGAACCCGAAGCCCTCGGCGATCTTGGCGGGCGCGAAGACGTAGTTCAGGCCGACGTAGATGATCATGGCCGCGACGAGTCCGACGAGGATGTAGCCGGTGACGAGCATGGGTCCCTCCAGTTTGGCTTTGAGCAGCACTGTCTAGCAGCGCTAGGATTGCTAGCAACGCTAATCTAGCGACGCTAGTTTGTCTAGCGGTGCTAGCATCGGGCGCATGACCCAGCAGCTGCGCCGAGCGCGCGACCGTGCCGAACGGGAACGGCGGATCGTCGCCGCCGCCCGTGAACTCGCCGAGGCCGAGGGCTGGGACGCGGTCACCACCCGGCGGCTCGCGGCCAAGATCGAGTACAGCCAGCCGGTGCTGTACAGCCACTTCTCGGGCAAGGACGCGATCATGGCGGCGGCCGCGGTCGAGGGCTGCGCGGAACTCGCCGAGCAACTCGGCACCGCCGCGTTCGAGCCGTCTCCGCTGGCCGCGGTCGCCGAGGCCTACGTCGCGTTCGCCGACGCCAACCCAGCGCTCTACGACGCGATCTTCACTCTCCCCACGGAGCTGCCCTTCGCGACCGAGGAAGCGCCGGAAGCGCTACGGAACGCGTTCGGAGCGATCGAGGCCGCGGTGGCGCCGGTCGCCGGAAGGGACGCCACCGGGACGCTCGCCGAGACGTTCTGGTCCGCGCTGCACGGGCTCGTCACGCTCGATCGAGGTCGCCGGCTGAGTCCCGGTCACCGCGCGGAGCGGCTCGCGATCCTGGTCGCCCGCTTCGGAAGCGGGGCTTCGGGACCGGCCGACTGATCCGCGCCACCGGCCGCCGGGCAGAATGTACGGCGATCAGGTGCGGACGGAACGCGAGGAGAGTGCCGGTGTCGGGAGCCCTACGTGGTGTGGTCGCGCTGGACGGCCCGTCCGGGACCGGGAAGACCACCGTCGCGCGCAAACTCGCCGACCGGCTCAGCGCCGGGTACCTCGACACCGGCGCGATGTACCGGATGGTGACCCTCGCCGTGCTGCGCGCCGGGATCGACCCGGCCGACGCCGCCGCGGTGGCCGGGCTCGCCGACGGCGTCGACCTGGAGATCGGCACCAGCCCGCAGCGCCCCGGATTCCGGCTCGGCGGCGAGGACGTCTCCGCCGAGATCCGCGGTCCCGAGGTGACCAAGGCCGTCTCGCCGGTGTCCGCGGTGCCGCACGTGCGCGAGCTGCTCGTCGCCCGGCAGCGCCGGATCATCGCCGAGGTGCTCGGCGAGGTCGGCGGGATCGTCGTGGAAGGCCGTGACATCGGCACCGTCGTGGTGCCCGACTCGCCGCTCAAGGTGTTCCTCACCGCGTCGGCCGACGTCCGCGCCGCGCGCCGCAGCAGCCAGGACACCGCCGCCGGGCGGCAGTCCACGGTGGCCGACGCGCGTGAGTCCGTCGAACGCCGCGACCGGCTCGATTCGAGCCGGACCGCGTCCCCGTTGCGCGCCGCCGAGGACGCGGTGCCGGTCGACACCTCGGAGCTGTCCATCGATCAGGTGATCGTCGCGCTCTGCGAGCTGGCCAGCCACCGCGGTCTGCTGGCGGGGTGTTCGGCCGAGGCCGCTCGATGAGCAACGCTTGCGAGCGAATCATGGACATCATGCGCCAAAAGGGAATGGACACTGTCTCGCGAAGCGAGGCGATCGCATGAGCGCAGCCGGGCTGCCCGAGGGCGCCCGCGGGGGGCTGCACGACGCCGGGCGAGTGTTCGCGCGGTACCATCTGCGGTCGGCGTTCCGCATCCGGGTGCACGGGCGGGAGCGGATGCCCGCCACCGGTCCGGTGGTGGTGATCGCCAACCACAGTTCGTACATCGAACCGCAGCTGATCTTCGGAATGCTGCCGAGACGGTCGGCGTTCCTGGTCAAGGAGGAACTGTTCCACAGCCTCGGCGGGGCGGTGGGGCGGTTCCTGCTGGCGATCGGGCAGATCCCGGTCAAACGCGGGGAGGTCGACCGCAAACCGCTGATGACCGCCTCGTCGGTGCTGAAGGCGGGCGGTGTCGTCGGGATCTTCCCGGAGGGCACCCGCGGTGACGGCGACGTCGGCGCGGCGGAACGCGGTGCGGCCTGGCTGGTCCGGGCGTCCGGCGCCACCGTGCTGCCGGTCGCGACGCGGGGGACGTTGAAGCCCGCCGACGGGCGGCGGCGCTGGCGGCCACGGGTGGACATCCTGGTCGGCGAGCCGTTCACGTCGGCGATCGGCAAGGGACGGACCGGCCTCGACGAGGGCACCGAGCACCTGCGTGGCGAGCTGGCGGCGCTGGTGAAGACTTTGGACGAATGGCGCTCGGAACACGGGTTCTGAACGCGTACGGGAATGAGAACTGATGAGTGAGTTCGAGACGTCGGCGGGTGTCGGCGAGGTCGACGGGACCTGGTCCGACGAGGCGGAGTTCGCCGCACTCGACGCGCGGATCGAGGCCGAGGAGGCGGGCACCGAGGCCGACCTCGCGCAGCCGGTGCTCGCCGTGGTCGGCAGGCCGAACGTGGGCAAGTCCACTTTGGTCAACCGCATCCTCGGCCGCCGCGAGGCCGTCGTGCAGGACGTGCCGGGGGTGACCCGCGACCGGATCGCCTACGACGCGTTCTGGAGCGGCCGCCGGTTCACCCTGGTCGACACCGGCGGCTGGGAGCCCGGCGCCAGCGGGCTGCAGGCGTCGATCACCGCACAGGCCGAGATGGCGATGGCCACCGCCGACGCCGTCCTGCTCGTCGTCGACGCGTCCGTGGGCGCCACGACCACCGACGAGGCCGTCGCGCGGGTGCTGCGCCGGTCGAAGAAGCCGGTGCTGCTGGCCGCGAACAAGGTCGACGACGAGCGGCTGCTCGCCGACACCGCGTCGCTGTGGTCGCTGGGCCTCGGCGAGCCGTACCCGGTGAGCGCGCTGCACGGCCGCAACTCCGGCGACCTGCTCGACGCGGTCATCAAGGCGCTGCCCGCGGCCCCGCGCGAGCGCGAGACGATCACTTCCGGCCCGCGCCGGGTGGCGCTGGTCGGCAAGCCGAACGTCGGGAAGTCCAGTCTGCTCAACAAGTTGTCCGGGGAGCAGCGGTCCGTTGTGGACTCGGTGGCCGGGACCACTGTGGACCCGGTCGACTCGCTCGTCGAGCTGGACGGCGAGGTTTGGCGGTTCGTCGACACGGCCGGTCTGCGCAAGCGCGTCAACTCGGCCAACGGCGCCGAGTACTACGCGTCGCTGCGCACCAAGACCGCGATCGACGCGGCCGAGGTCGCGATCGTGCTGCTGGACGCGGCCGAGCCGATGTCCGAACAGGACCTCCGGGTGCTGACGATGGTGGTCGAGGCCGGGCGCGCGTGCGTGCTGGCGTTCAACAAGTGGGACCTCGTCGACGAGGACCGCCGCCACGCCATGGTCCGGGAGCTCGAACGCGGCCTGGTCCGGGTGCCGTGGGCGGAGAAGGTGAACATCTCGGCGCTGACCGGGCGTTCGGTGCGCAAGCTCGCGCCCGCGCTGCGGACGGCGCTGAAGTCGTGGGACCAGCGGGTCCCCACCGGTCAGCTCAACGGCTGGCTGTCGGACCTCATCGCGGCCACCCCGCCGCCGGTGCGCGGCGGCAAACAGCCCAAGGTGCTGTTCGCGACCCAGGCCGGGATCCGCCCGCCGACGCTGGTCCTGTTCACCACCGGCTTCCTCGAGGCGGGCTACCGCCGCTTCATCGAACGCAAGTTCCGTGAGCGGTTCGGCTTCGAAGGAAGCCCCGTTCGGGTGAATGTCCGCGTCCGGGAAAAGAAACCGAAGCCCGGCGCCGGTAAGAAACCCACCAAATCCCGGACCCGCTGAACGGGGATCTCGCGTGATTGGACAGAGATCTCGCGTGATGGAACGGAGATCTCGCGAAATCTCCGTCCAATCACGCGAAAACGCCGTCTGGACACGCGAGTTCGCTGGTGGGCGGTGACGTCCGACACTCGGGCGTGACCCAGGAGATACCTTTCGTTCATCTCCGGGTATCGTGGTCGGTCTGTTGCGGGCGCCTCAACTGGAGAGTGCAAGCCCGAATGACACTCGCGGAAGGTGAGTGATGGGCTTGCGCCCCCATATGTTGTTTCAGCACGCCTGCGTCCGGAACGTGGTGAGCGGCCGATGACGCTGACCGCCGATCACCGCCCGCTCGCGTGCGTTGCCGAGGTCACCCAGGCGCCCTCGCCCGCGCCGGTCGCCGACCGGGCCCTGTTCTGGTCCGGCCTCGGCACCAGCGAACGCACCCTGCTGGACATCCTCGCCGCCACCGCGGCCGAACACCCCAACGCCGCCGCGATCGACGACGGCAGCACGACGCTGTCCTACCGCAAGCTCGTCGACGAGATCGACGCCTACGGCCGCCGCCTGCGCGCGCACGGCGTCGGTGTCGGCGACCGCGTCGGCATCCGGATCTCCTCCGGCACGGCCGAGCTGTACATCGCCATCCTCGCCACGCTGTCGGTCGGCGCCGCGTACGTCCCGGTCGACGCCGACGACCCCGAGGAACGCGCCGAGCTGGTGTTCGGCGAGGCCGGCGTCGCCGCGATCGCCACCGACGGCGCCATCACCGTCCACGGCACGCCTGGAGGCCGCCAGGGCAACCCCGCCCCGGCCGACGACGCCTGGATCATCTTCACCTCCGGGTCCACCGGCAAGCCCAAGGGCGTCGCGGTCACGCACGCCTCCGCGGCCGCGTTCGTCGACGCCGAGGCGGAGCTGTTCCTCACCGAGGAGCCGATCGGTCCCGGCGACCGCGTGCTGGCGGGCCTGAGCGTCGCCTTCGACGCCTCGTGCGAGGAGATGTGGCTGGCCTGGCGGCACGGCGCCTGCCTCGTCCCGGCCCCGCGCGCGCTCGTCCGCACCGGCGTCGACCTCGGCCCGTGGCTGGTCGCGCAGCGCATCACCGTCGTCTCGACCGTCCCGACGCTCGCCGCGCTCTGGCCCGCCGACGCGCTGGAAGACGTCCGCCTGCTGATCTTCGGCGGTGAGGCGTGCCCGCCGGAGCTGGCCGAGCGCGTCGCCGTCGAGGGCCGCGAAGTCTGGAACACCTACGGCCCGACCGAGGCCACCGTCGTCGCCTGCGCCGCGCAGCTGACCGGCGAGGGGCCCGTCCGCATCGGCCTGCCGCTGGTCGGCTGGCAGCTCGCGGTCGTCAACGAGGCGGGTGAGCCGGTCGGCATGGGGGAGACCGGCGAGCTGGTCATCGGCGGCGCCGGGCTGGCCCGTTACCTCGATGCCGAGAAGGACGCCGAGAAGTTCGCGCCGCTGCCCGCGCTCGGCTGGCAGCGGGCTTACCGCAGCGGCGACATGGTCCGCGCGGAACCCGAGGGCCTGCTGTTCCTCGGCAGGCTCGACGAGCAGGTCAAGCTCGGCGGCCGCCGCATCGAGCTGGGCGAGGTCGACGCCGCGCTGCAGTCGCTGCCCGGCGTGCAGGGCGCCGCCGCCGCGATCCGCCGCACGAAGGCGGGCAATCAGGTCCTGGTCGGCTACGTCGTCCCGGCGCCGGACGCGGACCTCGATCTCGACGACGCCGCGACCCGCCTGCGCGAGCAGCTGCCCGCCGCGCTGGTGCCGCTGCTGGCCGTCATCGACGACCTGCCGACCCGCACCTCCGGCAAGGTCGACCGCGCCGCGCTGCCCTGGCCGCTGTCCACAGTGGACGCCAGTGCCGCCGGGCTGTCGGCCACCGAGACCTGGCTGGCCGAGGGCTGGGCGGAGATCCTCGGTGTGTCCGTGAAGGACCCGAAGGCGGACTTCTTCACGCACGGCGGCGGCAGCCTCACCGCGGCGCAGCTCATCGCGCGCATCCGCACCCGGCACCCGCAGGTGTCGGTGTCCGACATCTACCAGCACCCGAAGCTGGGCGCGCTCGCCGCGATGCTGGACGCGCTGAGCGGCCAGGAGACCGAGAGCCGCGAGATCGCGCCGACGCCGCGCCGGGCCGGGCTGATCCAGAGCGTGCTCATGGTCCCGCTGCTCGGCCTCGTCGGGCTGCGCTGGGCGACCGTCGCCGCCGCGTTGTCGAACGTGCTGGCGCTGCTCGGGTTCGGCTGGGCGCCGACGCTGAACTGGGGCTGGATCGGGCTGGCCTGGCTGGTGCTGTTCAGCCCGGCGGGCCGGATCGCGATCGCCGCGGGCGGCGCGCGCGTGCTGCTTTCCGGCGTACGCCCCGGTAGCTACCCCCGCGGCGGCAGTGTCCACTTGCGACTGTGGACGGCGGAGAAGCTCGCCGAGTTCAGCGGCGCGGACAGCGTCGCCGGGGCGTCCTGGATGGCGACCTACGCGAAGGCGCTCGGCGCGCGGATCGGCAAGGACGTCGACCTGCACTCGCCGCCGCCGGTCACCGGGCTGCTCAAGCTCGGCCGCGGTGCCGCGATCGAGCCCGAGGTCGATCTGTCCGGCCACTGGGTGGACGGCGATCTCGTGCACATCGGCAAGATCCGGATCGGCGCGGACGCGCGGATCGGCGCCCGCAGCACGCTGTTCCCCGGCGTGCGGATCGGCAAGGGCGCGGAGATCGCCGCCGGTTCGACCGTGCGTGGTGCGGTGCCCGCGGGTCAGCGCTGGGCGGGTTCGCCCGCCGCGCGTGTCGCCAAGGACGCGAAGGACGCGCTGAAGTGGCCGTCGAGCCGCCCGCCGCGTTCGCGGTTCTGGGCCGCCGTGTACGGCGCGACGTCGCTGGTGCTCGGGTTCCTGCCCGGCCTCGCCGCGCTGCCGGGCGTCGCGGTGCTCGGTTACGCCGTCGCGGGAGCGCCGACGCTGAGCGCGGCCGTCGTGAACGCGCTGGTGCTCTCGCCGCTCGCGACGATCGCGTACTTCCTGACGTACATGCTGCTCGTGCTCGCCGGCGTCCGGTCGCTGAGCATCGGCATGGTCGAGGGCTACCACCCGGTGCACGGCCGCGTCGCGTGGCAGGTGTGGGCGACCGAACGGCTGATGGGCATGGCCCGCGAGGGGCTGTTCCCGTTGTACGCCAGCCTGTTCACTCCGGTGTGGCTGCGGATGCTCGGCGCGAAGGTCGGCCGCAACGTCGAGGCGTCCACCGTGCTCGCGCTGCCCAAGATGACCAAAGTGGACAGTGGTGCGTTCCTCGCCGACGACACCATGGTCGCCACCTACGAGCTGGGCCACGGCTGGCTGCACGTCGCGCCGGCGCGGATCGGCAAGCAGGCGTTCCTCGGCAACTCGGGGATGGCCGCGCCGGGCCGGTCGGTACCCAAGCGTGGTCTGGTCGGCGTGCTGTCCTCGGCGCCGCTGAAGGCGAAGAAGGGCTCCTCGTACCTCGGGATGCCGCCGCTGCCGGTGCGCCGCGCGGTCGGCGAGGCGGACACCAGCCGCACCTACACCCCGGCGCTGCACCTCAAGGCCGCGCGGGCGCTGGTCGAGCTGTGCCGGATCGTGCCGGTCATGTGCGGCGTCGCGCTGACCGTGCTCGTCGCGGGCGGGTTCCTCGCGCTGGCCTCGGCCTACGGCTTCGCGGTCGCGGCGCTGCTGGGCGGCCCGCTGCTGCTCGCCGCCGGTGTCGTGGCCGCGTTGGTCGCGACGATCATGAAATGGCTGCTGGTCGGGAAGTTCCGCGACATCGAGCATCCGCTGTGGAGTTCGTTCGTATGGCGCAACGAGCTGGCCGACACGTTCGTCGAGGCGCTCGCGGTGCCGTGGCTGATCGGCTCGGTGGGCGGCACTCCGCTGCTGACCGCCTGGCTGCGCACCATGGGTGTCAAGATCGGGCGCGGGGTCTGGCTGGAGACGTACTGGCTGCCCGAGGCCGACCTGGTGCGGCTCGGCGACGGCGCGACGATCAACCGCGGCTGTGTCGTGCAGACGCACCTGTTCCACGACCGGATCATGAGCATGTCGCCGGTTACCCTGGACGAGGGCGCGACGCTCGGGCCGCACGGTATCGTGCTGCCTGGCGCGAGCATCGGCGCGCGGACGACCGTCGGACCCGGGTCGCTGGTGACCAGGGGCGACGCCGTTCCGGCCGGTTCGCGCTGGCTGGGCAATCCGATTTCGGCGTGGCGAGGGTGACGGACGAGTGATTTCGAGGGCTTCCGCTCCCGCGCCGGGGGCGGACACCTCCGGAGATTCCTACCTTCCCCGCCACGGCAACGGTGGCTATCGCGTCCGGCACTACGACCTGGACCTGGACTACCGGATCGGCCCGAACCGGCTGTCCGCGACGGCGGTGCTCACCTGCGCCGCGCAGCAAGCGCTCTCGCGATTCACTCTCGACCTGGGCGAGTTCCGGATCGGCAGGGTGCTCGTCGACGGCAAGCCGGCCAAGTACGTCCACCGTGGACAGAAGCTGCAGGTCAAACCGGCCAGGTCGATCCCGGCGGGTGTGGAGTTCCGGGTGGAGGTCCGGTACGTCGGCAACCCGCGCCCGGTGGCGAGCCGCTGGGGCGACATCGGCTGGGACGAGCTGACCGACGGCGCGCTCGTCGCGAGCCAGCCGGTCGGCGCGCCGTCGTGGTTCCCGTGCAACGATCACCCGGCGGACAAGGCGTCCTACCGCGTGACCGTGTCGACGTCCTCGCCGTATCTGGTCGCCGTCACGGGCAATCTCGTCTCGCGGTACGACTCGGCGAGCACGACGAAGTGGGTCTTCGAGCGTACGGAGCCGACGCCGACCTATCTCATGAGTGTCCAAATAGGACGCTATGAGGACGTGGAACTGGTGGCGGGCCCCGTTCCGCTGCGCGCCGCCGTCCCGCCGCGCCTGCGGAGGCCGTTCGAGCGGGACTTCGGGCGCCAGGGCACCATGATGGACCTGCTGCAGCAGTGGTTCGGGCCTTACCCGTTCGGGGAATACGTCGTCGTGGTCGCCGACGACGAGCTGGACGACCCGATCGAGGCGCAGGGCATGTCGATCTTCGGCGCCAACCACGTCGACGGCAGGCGCACCCACGAGCGGCTGGTGGTGCACGAGCTGGCGCACCAGTGGTTCGGCAACAGCCTGACGGTGGCCGACTGGCGGCACATCTGGCTCAACGAGGGCTTCGCGACCTACACCGAGTGGCTGTGGTCGGAGGAGTCCGGCGGCCAGGCCGTGCGGGCGCTCGCCGCGTCGTGGCACTCCCGGATGCGGGCCAAGCCGATGGACCTGCGGATCGCCGACCCCGGCGTGGCGAAGATGTTCGACGAGCGCGTCTACAAGCGGGGCGCGCTGACGCTGCACGCCCTGCGGCACCGGGTCGGCGACGCGGTGTTCTTCCCGCTGGTGCGGGCGTGGGCCACCGACCACCGGCACGGCACCGTGACGACGGCGCAGTTCACCGCGCTCGCGGAAGGGTATGCGGGAGAGTCACTGGCCGGGTTTTTCGCGACCTGGCTGGACAATCCGGTGCTGCCACCCTTGCCGGACGCCTGACCGCACCGTGGCGACGCCGCGAACGACGCGTTGGGGACGTTGATCGTCGCGTACGCGTCGTTCGCGACACGCGGCGGCGCGAACGGTCCAGCCGTGACAGTGAGCTGTCCACAGAATCGCTCCGGGTCTGGCGCGGGGTGGTGCGGCCGGTGACGATCACTGGGTGCGTAGGGGAGAGTGGGCGCGTGATCTGGATGCCCTGTACGAACAGAGCCGGCGCGGCGCGATCACCGTCGCCCGGCTGGAGCAGCTCGGCGTGCCGTCGCGGACGAGCTATCGGCGGTGCGCCCCCGGGCAGCCGTGGCGGAGGCTGCTGCCCGGTGTGGTGCTGCTGAGTTCCGCCGAACCGACGCGGAGGCAACTCGTCGAGGCGGCGCTGCTTTATGCGGGGCCGGAGGCGGTCGTCACGGGCGCCGAATCCTGCCGCCGGCAGGGAATGCGGAACCTGCGTGAGGACGAGCGCGTTCATCTGCTCGTACCGGAACCCTGCAAGGTCAGCAGCGCCGGGTACGTGCTCATCGAGCGCACGACCAGGATGCCCGAGCCGGTGGTGCGAGGTGATCTGCCGCTGGCCCCGTTGGCACGGGCGGTGCTCGACGAGTGCCGCCGGATGCGGCTGACGGCTCCGGTGGCCGCGTTGCTCACGGAGGTCGTGCAGCGCGGGAAGGTGAGTCCGTCCACTTTGGCCGATGAGCTCGCTTGCGGCAGTAGCCGCGGCTCGGCTCTGCCTCGTGCTCTGCTCGGGAAGGTCATGGAAGGCGCGCGATCGGTGGCCGAGGTGGACGCGATGCGGGTGTGGCGGCTGACCGGTCTTCCGCGGCCGACGTGGAACGTCGAGATCCAGGACTCCGAAGGCATGTACATTGCCATCCCGGACGGCTGGTGTGACGAGGTCGGGCTGGCGTGGGAGATCGATTCGCTGGAGTTCCACTACCGGCGCGAGGACTACGCGGCGACGTTGGAGCGCAACGCGCGGTACGCCGCGGCGGGGGTGATTGTCGTCCAGACGTTGCCCGGCCGATTGCGGACTGAGCCGCGCCGAGTCGCCGCGGAACTTGTCGCGGCCTATCGGGCCGCCGCCGTGCGACGCCGACCGGACGTCCGCCTCGCGGCGCCTTGTGCGGGAGAGGTCGAGGAGCGCCGGCGCACGTCGTGAACGACGCGTTCGGGACATCGGCTGGTGTCGCCAGGTGCGGCTGGCGCTGCGGAGAAGTCGGCCGTTCCGTCGCGAACGACGCGTACAGGACGTTCAGTGTCCCGTACGCGTCGTTCGCGACGTTCTGGGACGAGTTCCTTCGGCGTGACCCATGCCCTCAACGACGCGTTCGGGACGTTCAACGTCCGCAACGCGTCGTTCGCGACGGACGGGGGTGGGGCGGGGGCGTAGGGCGTTCACGACCTTGAATGGGTGCCGATCAGCGGGATACATCGGATGTCTGGGCTAGGCAGCTTCCGGGGAGGTCTGGAAATATGCCGTTCGTCGGGAGGTGACTCCGGCGAAACATTGTATGAATCCGGGAGGCGCTCCATGGTCGAGGTGTCCCGTCGTGCCTTGCTGCGCACGGCTTCCGTCGCTGCCGGGGCGGCCGCGCTCGGTGGGTTGTGGGCGCGGGCGGCACCGCCGGCGAGCGCGAGCGGAGGCGGCGGCGAAGGAGAGGCGGCAGGTCACGGGCGCCGGGACATCCATCGCGACGTCGCCACGGACGCCAATCTGCGCTGGGCTCGCCTCCCAGCCGGCTGGCAGGACGCGCCCTTCCTCGCCAACGGATATCTCGGCGCCCAGATCTACGGCGGCGCGACGCCGCAGACGCTCAAGCTGATGCTGAGTCACACCCAGGTCCAGGATCAGCGCGGTCAGTGGGAGGCCGGGATCGGGTTGTCGCGGTTGCCGGTCGGCTATCTCACGCTCACCTTCGCGGGCGCGATCACCGCCGTGGACTGGACGCTCGACATCTACAACGCCGAGCTTTCCGGCACCGTGACCACCACGCAGGGCTCGGTCGCGTTCTCCGCGCTGGTGCACAACGACCTCGGCGTCCTGCTCGTCTCCCTTTCGCCCAGCGCGGGCGAAGCGAATGCCGCGTGGGCCTTCCAGCCGCTCGTTTCGGCGACCACGCGCACGATCCGCAAGCCCCCGGAGTACGTCGCCAACCCGGCGCCGACCCTCGGGATCAGCGGCGGCGTCCAGTACGCCGAACAGCCGTTGCTTGCCGGGGGCGGGTACACGACCGCCTGGCGGGAGCGGAGATTCGGCACGCGAAGGCTGCTCGCCGCGACGATCGTCTACGGATTCCCGAAGCCGACGCACACCCGCGACGCGATCCGCGGCGTTCAGGAAGCGCTTTCCAGCAACCTCGACATCCTCGTCGCACGTCATCGCCACTGGTGGAATTCCTTCCACCACAAGAGCTTCGTCTCGGTGCCGGACAAGTGGATCCAGCGGTTCTACTGGATCCAGCTGTACAAGATCGCCGCGTCGACCCGGGCGGACGCGCCGGTGGTGTCCGAATGGGGACCATGGTTCCCCGAAGTCGGCAACAGCTGGACCGCGGTGTGGTGGAATCTCAACGTCCAGGTCACGTATCCGATCGTCAACAGCGCCAACCATCCGGAGCTCGACGCGGTCACCACGACGTTCCGCCGCGACCACGCGAACCTGGAACTCTCGGTGCCCCCGGCCTACCGTGACGGTGAGACGTACGCGCTGTCGCACCCGAGCGACTGGCGGCTGCGGCCCGGCGGCACCCGCACCGTCGGTGTCCCCGGCACGCCGAACAAGACCGACCAGACCGGAAACCTGTTGTGGGGCTTGCACAACGTCTGGCTCGCGTACCGGCACAGCATGGACGAGCGGGTGCTGCGCGAGCTGTACCCGGCGCTCGCCAAGGCGCTCAACTTCTACCGGCACTTCCTCACGCCCGGTGCCGACGGCCTCCTGCATCTGCCGCTGACCCGCTCACCGGAGTACGCCGACGCCGCCGACTGCACCTACGACCTCTCGCTGATCCGCTGGGCCGCGCGCACGCTCGTCGACACGGCCGCGAAACTGCGCATCAACGATCCGCGGATCAAGGCGTGGCAGGAGATCTCGGCGAAACTCGTGCCGTACCACCAGGGTGCGGACGGGGTACTGATCGGTGACGGCGTTCCGCTCGCCGACTCGCACCGGCACTTTTCGCACTTGTTGTGGCTCTACCCGCTGCGCGAAAAGCTGTGGGAGCGGCCGGGGGATCGCGACGTCATGCGCCGGACGTTCGATCACTGGACGTCGATGCAGTCCCTGTGGCACGGCTACAGCTACGCCGCGGCGTCCTCGATGTGCTCGGTGATGGACGCGCCGGAGGAAGCGCTGAAATTCCTCCAGGTCTTCCTGAACCGGACGATCGTCGGCGACACCCAGCTGACGCCGAACACGATGTACCGCGAGGGCGCGAACTTCGCGATCGAGAGCCCGATCACCGCGGCGCAGTCCATTGTGGACATGCAGGTGCAGGGCGCGAACGGGGTGCTCAAGGTGTTCCCGTCGGTGTCCGCGAGCTGGGCCGAGGCCTCGTTCGCCGGACTACGTACCGAAGGCGCCTTCGTCGTCGACGCCTCGCGTCGCGGCGGGGCGACCGACTGGATCCGCGTCCACAGCGAGGCGGGCGAGCCGCTCGTGCTCGAACACGGTATCCGGGGCGACATCGAAGTCCGTGACGGCTGGGGCCGTCCGGTGCCGTGGCGGGCCGAGGCGCCCGGCCGGATCGCCGTCCGGCTGCGTCGCGGCGGCACCGCGGTGATCGCCCGGCGCGGCGCGCGCCCCGACCTGGATCCGCGTGACGTCACGGCGCTCGGCACGGCACCGGCGTGGGGGCTGCCCGGCTGAGGCGAGGACACGGACAAGGAGGTCTGCGAATGGACATCAGCAGGAGAACGATGCTCGGCGGGACGCTGGCCGGGCTCGCCGCCGCCGGGCTCGCGGGCACCGGAACGACGGCGACGGCGGCCGAGTCCTTCGGCCGGGCGGACGTCGACTGGGCACGGTTCCTCGGCTCGGCCGACCTGCTCTGGCGCACCATGCCGAAGACCTGGTACGAGGGCCCGTTCCTGGGCAACGGTTTCCTCGGTTCGGGGATCTACGCCGAGCCCGGCCGCAACGCCGTGCGGTTCAACGTCCAGCACAGCCAGGTTCAGGATCACCGGCCGGAGTTCGGCTCGCTGTTCGGCCTCGCCCGGCTCCCGATCGGCTACTTCACGCTGGAGCCGGTCGGCGCGATCACCGCGATCGACTGGCGGATGGACCTGTGGAACGCCGAGCTGACCGGCACGATCACCACGGCGGCGGGCAGCCTCGCGCTGCGCGCGATCGTCCACAGTGAACAGTCGTTGCTCGCGATCGAGGTCCGGCCGACCGAGGGGGAGCGGGACTTCCGCTGGGTCTTCCACCCCGCCGAGGCCGTGAGCCCGAGAACCGACCCGAAGTTCGGGAAACCGCCGCCTGCCGGGTATGTCGCGAACCCGCCGGCGAGCACGGAGACGAGCGGGGACTGTCACCTCGCCGTCCAGGGCCTGCTCGCCGGCGGGGAGCACGTGACCGCATGGCGTGAGACGTCGTGGGGTTCGGCGCGCACGCTCTACGCCTCGGTCGCGTGGTCGCATCCACAAAGGACGGCCAAGGCGGTGGCGCTGCGCGCGGTCCGCCACGCGGAACCGTTCGGGTTGCTCACCTACGGGCACCGGCGGTGGTGGCACGACTACTACCGGCGCAGCTTCCTGTCCATTCCGGACACCCGGCTGCAGAGTTTCTACTGGATCCAGCTGTACAAGGTGGCGTCCGCCGCTCGCAGGGAGGCGCCGGTGATGGCGACTTCGGGGCCGTGGCTCGAACCGACACCGTGGCCCGCCACCTGGTGGAACCTCAACGTACAGCTCGAATACTGGCTCATCCACGGTTCGAACCACCTCGAACTGGACGCCGTCAGCTACGCGCTCGACAGGTACCGTGCCAACCTGTCGAATCAGCTCGCGGAGCCGTATCGCGCCGATTCGGCGGGCATCCCGCGCACCACCGACATGAGCCTGCTCAACGGGGCCGCCGGGACCACCAGTGGATACGCCGTCGGCATCCCCGGGCAGGACCCGCCGACGCCGGAGGTCGGCAACCTGACCTGGGCACTGCACAACGTGTGGCTGTCCTATCGGCACACCATGGACCGGAAGTTGTTGCGGGACACGCTGTTCCCGCTGCTGCGCCGGGCGATCAACTACTACCTGCACTTCCTGAAGGAGGGGCCGGACGGCCGGCTTCACCTGCCCGCGACGTTCTCGCCGGAGTACGGCGTCAACGCCCCGGACTGCACCTACGACTTGTCGCTGATCCGCTGGGGCTGCAGGACACTGCTCGACTCGGCGCGCGAACTCCGCATCGCCGACCCGCTCGCACCGCGCTGGCAGCAGGTACTGTCCACTTTGGCCGATTATCCGGCCGACGCCAACGGGTACATGATCGGCGCCGGCGTACCGTTCGCGAAATCGCACCGGCACTACTCGCACCTGCTCCAGATCTACCCGCTGTACGAGATCACCTGGGAACAGCCGGAACACCGGAAGATCATCGAAACGTCGCTTGATCACTGGGTCGGGTTCGAAGGCGCGCTGCAGGGCTACACGTTCACCGGCGCGGCGTCGATGTCGGCGCAGATGCTGCGCGGTGACAAGGCCGCGTACTACCTCGGCGAACTGCAGAAGCGGTTCATCCAGCCGAACACGATGTACAAGGAGTCCGGTCCGGTCATCGAGACGCCGTTGTCGGCCGCGCAGTCACTGCACGACATGCTCGTGCAGAGCTGGGGCGGGGTCATCCGGCTGTTCCCGGCCGTCCCGGCGAACTGGGGCGACGTCGCCGTGTCGGACTTCCGTACCCAGGGTGCCTTCCTGCTCAGCGCGTCGCGCGAGGGCGGGAAGACGCGGTGGCTCAGGATCCGGAGCGAGGCGGGCGCGCCGTGCGTGCTGCGGCCGGGCATCGACGGCGACCTCGTCGTGCGGGACACCTGGGGCAGGCCGAAGCGGTGGCGCGCGCTGCCGAACGGCGACCTCCAGCTCGAGCTGCGCGCGGGGGAGGAGGCGGTGGTGTACCGGAAGGGTGACCGGCCGGACTTCACCGTCCGCCCGGTTCCCGCGAACGGCGTCTCGACGCCGTGGGGCCTGCCCTGATCGTCCGGGTCGGCGTCACCCGGGGTGCCGACAGCGGTCACGCGGACGGCGGCTGCCCGGCGCGTCCCCACGCGGCAAGGTTGCTGCGATGGGGACCGGTGGGCGGCAACGGCATGTGAACCAGGCGCTCATGCGCATCCCACGACGCGCGGAGAGCACCGACAGAGCGACGCTGACCCAGACCTTCGTCACCGCGGGATCGTTTTCCGCGATGCTGCACTCGACCGATCATCAGATCATCTACGGCAGGCGTGGCACGGGGAAGACGCACGCGCTGCTCTACCTGAGTGACCTCGTCGACAACACCGGGGACATCGCGGTGTACCTCGACCTGCGGACGCTCGGCTCGGCGGGCGGGTTGTACGCCGACGGCTCGCTGAGCACCGCCGCGCGCGGGACGCACCTGCTGATCGACACGCTCGAGGCGATCCACGAGGAACTGCTCGCGGTCGCGGTCGACCGGGAACTCGGCGATCCCGAGGTGTTGCTGCCCGCACTGGACGCGCTGGCCGAGGCCGCGACCGCCGTCGAGGTGGTCGGCGAGGTGGAACGGGAGACCCGCGCGGGGCTGGCGGAGGAGGCCACGAACGGTGTCGAAGCGGGCGTGCCGCTGAGCCTGAAGATGTCGATGGGGCACCGGCGGTCGGTGAGCGGGGAGAGCAGGCTGCGGCGCACCGGGACCGAGCGCAGCCATCTGGTGTTCGGCCCGCTCAACCGCGCCATGCGGACGATCGCGGGCGCGCTGGAGGGGCGGCGGATCTGGCTGCTGCTGGACGAATGGAGCAGCCTTCCGCTGGAGTTGCAGCCGCTGCTCGCGGATCTGCTGCGGCGCTGTGTCCTGCCGACCGCGGGGATGACGGTGAAGATCGCCGCGATCGAGCGGCGGTCCCGGTTCCGCGAGCGCCTCGCCGACGGCGACCACCTCGGCATCGAGGTCGGCGCGGACGCGGCGTCGGCGGTGAGCCTGGACGACATCATGATCTTCGACGCCTCGCGGACGCGGGCGCAGGAGTTCTTCGCGCAGCTCTTCCACAATCACGCCGGATCGAGACTGGCGTCGATGATCTCCTCCTTCCTGCCGCCGGATCCGGCGAGCTTCGTGGCGGACGCCTTCCGCGGCACGGCCTTCGCCGAACTCGTCCGCGCCGCCGAAGGCGTGCCGCGCGACGCGATCAACATCGCGGCGCTCGCCGCGCAGTACGCGCACGACGGAACGATCGGCCTGCGCGACGTCCGGCTGGCCGCCAGGGACTGGTACCTGCGGGACAAGCAGACCGCGATCAGCGGGAACGGGGAAGCGCTGCGCCTGCTGCGGCTGCTCGTCGACGAGGTCGTCGGCAAACGCCGGTCCCGGACCTTCGTGCTCGATCAGCTTTCCGGGGCACGGCACGAGATGATCGAGGATCTCTACGACGCGCGGCTACTGCACGTGTTGCGGCGCGGGCTGGTGGATTCGCACCGTCCCGGCACGCTCTACGACGGTTACGCCATCGACTACGGCTGCTACGTCGCACTGCTGCTCGGCAAGGAGGCGCGGCGCACGCGTCCCCACGCCCGCGGCGCCTGGCTCACGTCGGCGAAGGGCGTTCCCCCGGACGGCTTCAGCCTCGTCAAGGAGGCAGTGGACCTGGATGCCTTGGGGCGCTTGGACTCCTGAGCAGCGGGGGGGGGGGCGCCCGGGGGGCGGCGGCGCGCCCCCGCCCCCCGGGGCGCGCCCCCCCGCCCCCTCGGCGCGGGTGGGGGGGCCGGCCGTGTCCCGCACC